>NZ_NMPS01000146.1:0-39536 GCF_002261125.1 Siphonobacter sp. BAB-5385
GAGCCACCATGGAATGGTAGGCGGCTTGAGCCCGGCATGGAATGCGATAGGACGGGGCCTGGGTTTATGCCGTCCACTATACTAACTCGCCAATAACTCACAACAATCAACTAACAACTGCCAACTAATAGCTTGAATAAATTACCGTTAGAAGAAAAAAAACCTTCCCGCCCGTAAGCTATTCCAAAGGGGCAACTGAACGACCTACGATAGCCGCAACGCGATGGCCCTGAGCAGGCGATCGCCGCCATAGGATGGCCCCCATGGAATGGTCAGGCGTGGAGAGATCCAGCCTGGAAGGCTCAGGGGCTAGCGAACAGCCAGTAAGGAGGACCGCACTACGTCTAGGTGAATAACGAGGTCTCTATACTCTGAAACATAAGATACACTTACTCTCTTCAAGATGACTTCATCAACAGCTCATACATCCGTTCAGAAATTCCTTTTTTCAGGCGTCCTGTATCCAGAATTCCCTGCCGCAGCAGCCACGCTTCGAATTCGGGAGCGGGCCGGAGTCCCAGCGTCCGGCGGAGGTACAGGGCATCGTGAAAGGACGTAGACTGGTAATTCAGCATAATATCGTCAGCACCGGGTACCCCCATGATGAAATTCACGCCCGCCACACCGAGCAGCGTCAACAGTGTGTCCATATCGTCCTGATCCGCCTGAGCGTGGTTGGTGTAGCAGATGTCCATACCCATGGGTAAACCCAACAGTTTCCCGCAAAAATGGTCTTCGAGTCCGGCTCGTATAATCTGTTTGCCGTCAAAGAGGTACTCCGGACCGATGAATCCGACCACGGAATTTACCATAAAAGGTTTAAAATGACGGGCCACTGCATAGGCACGGGCTTCGCAGGTTTGCTGATCCACGCCGTGGTGACTTTGGGAAGACAATGCACTGCCCTGACCCGTTTCGAAATACATAACATTCGTACCGACCGTACCCCGATTCAGCGACAGTCCCGCCTCGTAAGCTTCCTGCAAAAGACCCAGCGAAATCCCAAAACTGGCATTCGCCTGCTCGGTACCGGCAATGGATTGGAAAATCAAATCTACCGGAATGCCCTGCTGAATGAGTTCCAGCGTCGTTGTCACGTGACTCAGTACGCAGCTTTGGGCGGGCATTTCGAACCGCTCGCGTAGGCCATCGAGCATGTACAGCAAGCGGGAAACTGTAGTCGGACTATCCGTAGCCGGATTAATGCCGATGACCGCATCGCCACTGCCGTAGAGTAATCCATCGATGATGCTGGCGGCAATGCCATTGGCGTCGTCGGTGGGGTGATTGGGCTGTAAGCGTACGGATAAATGGCCTTTTAAACCCAGCGTATTCCGAAATCGCGTAATGACTTCGCATTTCTGAGCCACCAGAATCAAATCCTGATTTCGCATCAGTTTGGATACTGCGGCCACCATTTCGGGCGTCAGAGCCGGGGAAATCTCCTGGAGTTGTAGCGTGTCAGCATCATCGCTTAGTAGCCAGTCGCGTAAATCACCCACGGTAAAATGATGAATACGACCAAAAACCTCCGCCGGATGCGTATCCACTATCAGCCGCGTCACTTCATCCCGTTCGTACGGAACTACCGCTTCGTTCAGAAAAGTCGGCAAGGGTACCTCGGCCAGGGCCATCTGAGCGGCAATGCGTTCTTCATAGCTTTCAGCCGCCAGTCCCGCCAGCTGGTCACCCGACCGGAGCGGACTTGCCTTGGCCAGCAGTTCCCGCAGGGAAGGGAACCGGTACGTAAATCCTCGAATGGTACAATAGTAGCTCATAGGAAAATCGTGGTTTCATTCAGTTAAAGGGCTTTCGTCCGGTTTTGACGCAGGCGGAAGCCGTAGCCCAGTAATAAAACCAGCAGTCCGCCAAAAAACAGCAGGGCCAGTGGCCAGTAAAAATACGCCATCGCGATCAAAGCCAGGGTAGCCAGACCCAGGGCAATTGCCGGGAAATACGGATAGACGGGAGCCCGAAACGGACGGTTCAGGCCGGGTTCGGTACGGCGAAGCTGAAACAGAGCCAGCATACTGATGATATAGACCACCACGGCTCCAATAGTCGAAAGAATGACAAGCTTACTGGTATCCAGCACCAGTAGAGCAGTCATCCCCAACGCAGCCCCCACGAGCAACGCGACGTACGGTACCCGCCGCCGGGAACTGACCAGTGCCAGAGAAGCGGGCAGGTATTCCTGACGGGCCAGGGCGAAGAGTTGTCGCGAATAACTAATGATGATGCCGTGAAAGGAAGCAATCAGCCCAAACAGGCCGACGCTGGCAAAAAGCTTCGTCAGGGGATTTTCCCGTCCCAGAATCAAGGCAATGGACTCGGGTAGTGGATAATCGATGGTACTCAGGTTTTCCCACTGCGTTACGCCGCCAATACTGATCATGACACCCAAGGCCAGCAGAGCCAGCGTTAGTAAGGCTGAAATATACCCTCGGGCTAGGGCCCGATTGGTATCTTTCACTTCTTCGGCCACCATGGCAATACCTTCCAGACAAACAAACAGCCAGATCGCGAAGGGTAAAGCCGCAAATACGCCCGCCCAGCCATACGGAAACGGACGATGCAGGAACGTTTGCAGGTCGAAATGCGGCAGTACGACCCCCAGAAACACCAATAGTTCGGCAATGGCGAGGAGCGTCATAATCAGCGAAAACCAAGCCGCTTCCTCAACCCCCAGCAAATTGATCCCCGTGAACAAAGCGTACGAAACCAGCGAGGCCGGAATGACGGCAATGCCGGGGTACAGAAAATGGACGTAACTACCTAAAGCCAGAGCAATGGCAGGCGTCGCGAACAAAAACTCGATCAGGGTAGCGTATCCGGCAATGATGGCTCCCCAGGGGCCAAAGGCTTTGAGAGCGTAGGCAAAAGGCCCACCGGCCTGCGGAATGGCCGTGGTGAGTTCGGTAAAGCTAAAAATGAAGGTGACGTACAGCAACGTAATGAGAAGCGTAGCCAGCAGCAGGCCCACTGTTCCGGCCACTCCCCAGCCGTAATTCCAGCCAAAGTATTCGCCCGAGATGACCAGTCCCACCCCAATGGCCCAGACGTGTACAGCCGTCAGAGCTTTCTTTAATTCTGCCATGTTCAATAGGATTAAGGGAAGAAAAGGGAAGATAGGTTTTTCTGGACAAAAGCGGAAGGGATTGGGCAAGGAATCCCTGAGTCGTTGCTCGATACGTAACCATTCAAAGGATCGGCAATACGTACGCTGGGCATCAGGGGCGGAAGTACGAAGCCAAATCCGTAATCAGACGGGTACGAAAACCAATCTTAATGATTCGGTAACAATTCCTTTGTTTACAAATAATAAACACTGTTTACTATTGTGTCCATAACCGAATCACTCTGAACATGGCAATCAAGTTAGTAGTATTTGATATGGCGGGCACGACCGTCTACGATGAAAACCACGTAAGTCAAGCCTTACAACAGGCCTTGCAGAAACACGGCTTTTCGTTTTCGCTGGAAACCATTAATCCCCTGATGGGTTACAAAAAGCCCCTGGCGATCCGGATGCTGCTGACCGAAGCAGGAGCTGAGATTACAGATACGCTGATCGATCAGATTCACGAAGATTTTGTGCGGGACATGCTAACCTTTTACCAGACGTCGGCCGACCTGCGGGCCCTGCCCGACGTCGAAGAAACCTTCGTCAGACTTCGGAAGGCTGGTATCAAAGTGGGTTTGGATACGGGCTTTTCCCGAAATATTGCCGAAGTGATTGTGCAGCGTCTCGCCTGGCAGGATGCCATTGATCACCTCGTAGCTAGCGACGAAGTTGCCAATGGCCGTCCGTACCCGGACATGATTTACCAGACCATGCAAACCCTGGGCATCACGCAAACCGAAGAAGTAGCCAAAGTCGGCGATACGGAAGTCGATATGAACGAGGGCCGTAATGCGGGTTGCCGGTACGTCATTGGCGTGACGACGGGGACGTTTACGCGGGAGGAACTTCTCCAGTACGAGCCCACCCATACGGTTGATTCGGTGGCTGAGGTGGTAGACATTGTTCTGGCCTGATACTCCTGGTATGACTGCCCTATCGCGTAAGCGGGTAACCCCTTCCTGGCTGGTTTCACTGGTGGCCGGACTAGCCGCCTTTGGGACGTACAGCTGCATGTACGCTTTCCGGAAAGCTTTCACGGCGGGTACTTACAGCACGTTACAACTGGGTCCGCTGGATTATAAAGTCTGGTTGATTCTGGCTCAGATGCTGGGGTACACGTTGAGTAAATTTTACGGAATCCGGTTTCTGGCCCAACGCCGGCCTCAGCAACGCATACCTACTCTGATTGCGTTGCTGAGTATGGCCGGGCTGGCCTTGCTGGGTTTTGCCCTGTGCCCCGTGCCGTACAACATCGTATTTCTGTTTTTGAACGGACTGCCCCTGGGCATGATCTGGGGTCTGGTTTTCTCTTTTCTGGAAGGCCGACGGCATACGGAACTGATGGGAGCTGTTATGGCAATCAGTTTGATTTTTGCTTCGGGACTGGTGAAAACGGTGGGACTACTACTCATTCGCTGGGGAGGCGTATCGGAATTCTGGATGCCCTTTCTGACTGGACTAGTCTTCAGTGTACCGCTGGCGGGATGTCTTTACGTATTGTCGCAGATTCCGGCCCCGAGTGCCGAAGACAAGCGTCTGCGGACCGAGCGGCGACCCATGAACCGGGCCCAACGCCGTTTGTTCATCCGGCAATTCCTACCCGGTATTGTGCTGACGGTTCTGGTCTACACGCTGCTTACGGTGGCTCGGGACATCCGTGACAATTTTGAAGTAGAAATCTGGCAACGACTCGGTTACGGCAATCAGCCCGGTATTTATACCCAGGTAGACGGCCCCGTGGCCTTGAGCGTACTGCTGTTGCTGAGCTTGCTGATTCTGGTTCGAAATAACCTGAAAGCCTTTTCCCTCATCCATCTGCTGATCATCGGGGCTTGTCTCTTGATGGGTTTTGCTACCCTGGCCTACAACGCCGGACAGCTAAGCGGACTCCATTGGATGGCCCTGAGTGGGCTGGGTCTGTACCTGGCGTATGTGCCCTACAACGCTATTTTCTTCGAACGGATGCTGGCCACGTTTCGGGAAAAGGGCAATGTCGCCTTTGTGATGTCGCTGGCTGATTCCTTCGGGTATCTGGGCAGCGTGGGCGTGCTTTGCCTGAAAGAATTCAGCCAGGAGGGCCTGTCCTGGGGCCAGTTTTACAACCAGATTTTACTTTTCGTAGCCTTGAGCGGAGCCGTACTAGCTCTGGCTTCGCTCTACTATTTCCGTAAAAAACATTCGATACCTTCCGTTTCTTATCCAGCACTGGTTCATGACTAAATCTGCAATTATAATTGGAGCCGGCATCGTTGGTCTGGCTACCGCCCGGGCTCTGGCTCTTCGGGGTTATCAGGTAAGCGTTTTTGATCGCAGCGAACGGGCCGTCGGGGCTTCCATCCGCAATTTTGGTATGATCTGGCCCATTGGTCAACCCGAAGGTGCCTTGTACGAACGGGCACTCCGTTCGCGAAGCATCTGGACGGACGTACTGCAGCGGTCCGGTTGCTGGTACAGTCAGCAGGGAAGCCTGCACATGGCCTATCACGCGGACGAATGGACGGTATTGCAGGAATTCAAAGAAGCCAGTCAGCCGACCCGCCCGCTGGCCTTACTGTCGCCCGGTCAAACCCGCGAACGTTCGTCCGTCGTACAGCCTGCGGGACTGTTGGGTTCCTTATACTCCGCCGATGAAATGATTGTCGATCCCCGACAGGCAATGGGTATCATTCCATCCTATCTGGCCGAACAGTATGGCGTAACCTTTCACTGGAATACGGCGATCAGTCGGATTGAGTACCCAAATGTCTGGTCCGGCAAACGGCAATGGTCCGCCGACGAAATTTACGTGTGTAGCGGCATTGATTTCGAAACGCTGTACCCGGAAGCCTATGCCGAAGCCCCCATTACCAAGTGTAAGGTACAAATGCTGCGGCTCGAAGCCCAAAATGGTCACATCGGTCCTTCCCTGTGCGGGGGTTTATCCCTGATTCACTACAAGGGCTTTCTCAGTGCCCCTTCGTTGCCCCAGTTACTGGAACGTTACCAGCAGGAAAAAAAAGAGTATATGGACTGGGGCATTCACGTGATGGCTTCACAAAATGGGTTAGGCGAGATTACGGTAGGCGATTCGCATGAATACGGCCTGACGTTTGATCCCTTCGACCGGACGGCGGTCAATGCTTTGGTGCTCGACTATCTGCGTACCTTCACTACCTTCCCCTGCTATCAGATTCAGCAGACCTGGCACGGCATCTATCCCAAACATACGCAGGGTAAAACCGAGTGGGTCACCTCGCCCGAATCCGGAGTTACGGTGATCAACGGTCTGGGTGGAGCGGGCATGACACTTTCGTTTGGATTATGTGAAGCGGTGGTGGCCGGAACCTATCACCCCCTCGAAGTGGTGCATTCTTAATACATCAAATATAAAAAGACTCCCAGGCTATTGGCTTGGGAGTCCTTTCTTTTGAAGTACCAATACCTAGAAAAGCTACATTGGCTCGGCTAAGGGGTACTAACCAGCGAATCTCTTTTCGTACCTGAGTTACCGCTGATCAAAGAAGTACACAATCAGCATCTGGCAGGATTGCCGGCCAGTATTACGGGGCAGATGAGGCAGGCGGCCATCAAAAAACAGAGCATCTCCCGCTTCCAGGGATATGACTGCCCGTTGATGAGGTAGTCTACCTGGCCTTTCAAAATGTATTTCAGCTCAAAAGCTTCGGTTCTGACTTCTTCGCGTTGCGAATGCGGAGCCAGTTCCAGCAACACGACATCGACGGTCGAGGCGGCCATACTCCGGGTTAAAATGCGTTGGTACTGAAAACCGTGGGCATCTTCCTTTTCGAAGGCCTCGAAGGAATCTTTCTTCTGAACCAGCACGACCGGTTCGCTAAGCTTTAAATTCTCAAAAAAGTCTCCTACTTCACTATTCAGGGATTGAATGATCTGAAATAATACCGGCAGTGAAGGAATACTTCGGCCATTTTCGATCTGTGAAATCAGCCCTTTACTAACGCCTGCCCGATCGGCAAGCTCCTGTACCGTAAGGCGTTGACTGGTTCTTCGTTCTTTAATACGGCGGCTTACTTCTACTAAAAACGCTCCTTCCATAATCATCATTCAACTGGTAGACAGGGCCGAAGATAGGACTCAATTCCTAAGCTCGACTTCATTTTCTGGCTTTTCTGGAAAACCCCGGTCAAGCATTCCGTACTAACGTTTAAAAATAAACGGGGCCTGCCCCGTGTGGAGCAGGCCCCGAGATGGGCTTATTTCAACATCCAGAGTTCGTCTTTCACGTTATCCTGCGTGGCTGAACCAAACTGTCGTTGCAGAGCTTCGCGGTAATTGGTTTCGTTGTACAACCGATCCGAAACCGGATACTGCCAGCGACGGGGAATACCCCTTGTACCAATACCCGCTCCCTGGGTAGCGAAGTTGTCGGGATAGCCCGTTCGCCGCCAGTTGAAGAAAGGCTCAATACCCGAGGTCATGAACAGGGCCAGGTATTTCTGATTCAGAATCTGCTTGCGTCCTCAGTAGTGTTACCGGCATACTTCACCAGCGACTGGCCCAGGTACGCCGTCGGATCGAAGCTGATGGTAAAGGATTGCGACGTAGCTACGCCCGCATTCCGGATTTCAAAAACTACGGTGTTCGTTCCGTTTTTGATACCGAAGAAATCCATGTTGGCCAGAATACCTTTCTGGTAGTAATCGGCGGCATCACCCGTTGCCCAGCCCAGGTTAATGGCTTCGGCAATGTTGAACGATTGCTCGGAATAACCCAGAATAACCGTTGGTTCGGGCGTGTAACCTTTGTAATAGCGATTCCGGTTGATGAAGGAGTACTCGCCATTGTTGGCTCCCGTCGACATTACATCCAGACTCAGTGCCGGACTCGGAGCTACGAACGCCGCAAAATCCGTGGCCTTCACTCCTTTTTTGAGTTGAGCTTCGGCGGGTTCGGCAGTTACGAACAGACGCGGATCCTGGTACCGTTTCAGCAATTCCACGTGCGTCGCCGACATTTCCTGACGGGTCGCGTCGTTGCCGAAGTTATCCGGATTGACGGGGTATTTGTTGTAAACGGCGTTGTACACAAACTGCAGGTTATCCACATTACCCGTAAACAGGGGAAATTTCGTAGGATTAGCTACTACTTCGGCAAAGCGGGTTTTTACTTTTAAATCGGCATCATCGGTACGCTTACTCAGGTTAATCAGTACGCGAAGTTTAAACGCATTGACCACTTTCTGCCAGGAACTCAGGCTGTTGTTGAGGTAGATATCACCCTTCAGGGGTAGCGTAGCCTGACCAGCGGCCTGTAAACTCGCCAGATCCGTGTTGGCTTCGTCCAGCCAGGTCAGCACCTGTAGGTAAATGTCCTTCTGCGTATCGTAGCGAGGTGTAATGTTCGCTTCCCCCTGCAGAGCGTCTTTCAGGGGTACATCGCCTACCCGCTGGGTCATCCAGAACCAGAAGTACGCCCGGAAAAATTTACCTAGTGCAGCGTACGCATTTTTATCGGTCGAGAGGTTTTTCTTGGCCTCTTCTTCCATTTTCAGGACGTTTTTCAGCGTCGTGTACCGCAAATCCGATGTCGTCCAGTCGTATTCGTTGTTACCGTAATAGTTGTAATTGATGGTGTAGTACTGATTGTACCGGGCATCCTTGTTCCAGGTGCCTTCATACATATCCATCAGGATGTCCTTCAGTACCAGATCAGCCGGTACCTGGATGGGCAGGTTGGGATTTTTTTCGAGTTCTTCGAATTTCTGGCAGCTTCCCAGGCTCAGCAGCAGTACCAGACTATAGAGTATCTTTTTCATTGCGTGATTGCTAGGAAATCCGTTAAAAAATCAGGTTGATGTTTACCCCGTACCGACGCGTAGTGGGCGTTTGCAGGCTCGATCCCCGATCTGAGTAGCTAACAAACTGCTCGACATCAAGGTCCTTTTTCTCAGCCCAGTACAGCAGGTTACGACCCACGAACGAGATGCTGGCCGATTTTACAAAACCTAAACGACCCTGTAATACCTGACTCGGGATCTGATACCCGAATGTCACTTCGCGAAGCTTCACAAAGCTCCGGCTGATCATGTTGGCTTCGTTGGTGTTGTAGTAACGGCTGATCCAGTCCTGGAGGTAGGTTTTGTTGGCATCCGACATGGGTGAGAAACGCAGCGACTCGAAGTTGGTAATGTTTCCATCTACGTCGTACTGGATGTTTCCGTTGGTCAGTACCACTCCAGGACCTACCCAGGAAGCTATCCCTTTGTAATCCTGATAGCGGGCTTCACCCATCTTTCCCTGTACCGTTTCGATGTGACGACCGCCCCGGAACGTTTGTTTCTGGATGTAATCCTCGATTACGCCCCCTACGCGACCATCGACCTGTACGTTCAGGAAGAAATTGCGGTAGTTGAATTTGTTGATGAACCCGAAAGCAAAATCGGCATTGGTGTAACCCAGGAATTGATTCACGGGATTAACCACGGGCCGTCCGTTCGCATCATTGATGATTTGTCCCTCGCGGGTACGGGCAAAGGCCGATCCGTAATAGGCATCCAGACGATCGCCCACTTTGTAGAACTGGTTGAGTCGCGTTTGTGAACCGTAAATTTCTTTCAGGTACTCCTGAAACGTACTCCAGTTCAGCGTTACGTCCCAGTTCAGACCACGGGCACTTTTCAGGGCCGTACCCGTCAAGGCGATTTCCAGACCGCGTTTCTGCGATTTAATCCCGTTGGTGGTCAGGGAAGAATACCCCGTAGCTTCGGGCAGAGTCAGGCCAAAAATACGCGGACCATCGAGGTAGCTGAAGTACGCGACGTCCAGACCGATCCGGTTTTTGAGGAAGCGTACATCCAGACCCGCTTCAAAACTCGTCCGTGAAGAAGGTTTCAGGTTAGGATCCACCAGAGCGTTGGCATAACTGGCCGCGGCTTCGTTGTTGTAGGGACGACTGATCGTATAAGCAACCGTCGTTCCGTACGAAGGCCCCTCGTAGGGTGAAGCAAACGTCTGACCATAACCCAGCGGGTTACTACCATCCAGTGGAGAGAACGCCGTATACACATTCTGCTGCGTAAAGGCCTCTTTTACGTTGGCGTACGAAGCCCGCAATTTCACGAAAGAAATGGCCGCAGGAGTCCGAACATAATCCGATACTACCGTGCTTACCCCGGCTGACGGGTAGAAATATACGTTCTTGTCCGAGGGCAAGGTAGAGTTTTTATCCCAGCGACCCGTCGTCGAAAGCGTCGCGTAACGACCCAGGTTCACATCGACGCTGTACAGGGCACTCAGCACCTGCATACGGGAGTTAAAGCTGTTTGCCCGCGTGGGGTTCAGGGAGTTGTCGAAGGTATAAACGCCCGGCACACTCAGGTAATCCGTTGAAGCGTAGTTGCTGTTATACCGGAAAAAACGTCCCGAAAAACCACCCACAGCCCGCAGGCTGATGTCATGAGCAAAGGTTTTGTTATAGTTCAGCAATACGTCGGTATTGTTTTCCAATAAGGAACGGCGGTCTTCGCGGTAATCACCCTTCGCTTGCTCCCGTCCGTACGTGGTGGCTGAATACGGCATTTTTTCATTCCGGAACAATTCGTAACCTGTCACCTGCGTACGAGCCTGTAGTTCCAGGTTTTTCAGCAGATCGAATTTCATCAGGGCGTAGCATTGTACGTATTGTTGTAGTGCCCCCGTAACCATTCTTTCGCCACAAACCAGGGGTTGTTGTAGCGTTGGTATTCGGCGTAAATCTGCTGGATGCCCTCTTTGCCGGGCTGCCAGAGTTGCTTCATGTCATCGACATTCCAGTCAGCTCCCGCCCAAATCACGGTGTTATAAATCAGGGAGTTCGGACCGTAATTTACGTCCGGGTAATTGGCCGAAGCCTGACGACTGAAGTTAAAATTCGACTCAAAACGAACGCGGTCGGAAATGTTCTGACCCAGTGTTGCACTGAAGGTAGTACTGTTCAGACTGGTATTCGGCACCATACCTTTCTGGTACTGATTGGTGATCCCGAAACGTAAATCCGTTTTGCCGGAAGTTGCCGAAATGGCTACACTGTTGGTAGACAGGACGCCCGGACGCAGGAAACGCTTCAAGTTGTCTTTACCGCGAGCCACCCAGGGCGTAGGGATTCGCTTACCGGTTTGCGGATCGATGGGGCTGTCGTACTGGGCAATCAGCTGACCTTCGAATTTAGGTCCCCAGACGTCGTAATCGCCGTCGTTGAGTCCACCACCGCGACCATCGACGAAGGAATAGGTTCCTTTGTTTCCCGGACCGTACTCATCCTGTACTTTAGGAATGGCCAGAAAACCGTTTTCCGTCATCGTACTCGAATTGACTTCGACGGAAAAACCGCGTTTGTCTTTCGAGCCTTTTTTGGTAGTAATGATGATAACGCCGTTTGTCGCCCGTGATCCGTACAGGGCTGAACCCGAGGGGCCTTTAATCACGTCATAGGACTCAATATCATCGGGATTGATGTTGTAGGTATCGGATACAATGGGTACCCCGTCTACCACGAACAAAGGGCGGCCACCCCGCAGCAGTACCTGCGGAGCCCGCAGTAGTTCCGCACTGGCACCGATGTTCAGACCGGCCACTTTCCCCACCAGAGCGTTTACGGGGTTTGGTTCACGGGCCTTCACCAGATCCTGAGCTTTGATCGTTTGCGTAGCGTACGAAAGATCCCGTTTCGCTTTGGTAATCCCCAGCGAGGTAACGACTACTTCTTCCAGCAGTCGCTGATCAGCAACCAGTAATACATCGATTTGCGTCCGGTTGCCGATGGCTTCTTCCTGCGTGGTATGGCCTACAAACGTAAAGATCAGCGTTTCAGCACCCGCCGGAACCGTGAGACGATAGGTACCGTCGGCATTGGTGGTTGTACCCTGATTTGAATTTTTAACCCGTACGGCCACACCAGCCAGGGGCTGCTGGTCATCCTGGCCGCGTACGGTTCCGCTAAGCGTTCGGTCCTGAGCCTGGGAAGTCAGGGAAAAAAGTACCATCCATAAAGCGGTCAGCAACGAAAGATAACCCAATGATCGCTGCGGCTTCGGTAAAAGCTGTTTCATGAGGAGTTTGTTTGGAACGAATGTTCGGTAATCTCCCCGCAAAGGTCAGCGGCAGCTTTTAGCTAATGTTGAAGGCAGTATGAACGAATTATTACTATAAGTATTCAATTGTTAAGAATATGTAAACAAAGGCTTTAGCCAATAAATCTGATGCTCTTTACGACTATTGACCCCCCAACTCTTCCTCAATAAGTTGTAATAACTGTGGTAGCTTTGCGTGGTCATTATTGCAGAGTACAATCACGGTCTTATCAGCCTCGATGTACCGGATGATTTCGTTCTTGTACCCGGGATTGTCTCCACTGTGGCGAACTACTTTACCCAGCCGTGGATGCTGTTGAATCTTCCAGCCAAATCCGTAATTAGAGAGTGAATCGTTGCTCAGACGAGCGGGCGAAAAGGCTTCCTGCAAGGTGGTGGGACTGACCAGTTGCGTGGTATACAAAACCCGATCCCAGCGGAGCAAATCGTTGGTTGTCGCACTCATTCGGCCCGGCCCTTTCCGATTGCCCAGCCAGATGGCGTAGTTGAACTGAGGAAACGAATCCGCCCGAACGTATTGCTTCTTTTCCGGAACGTACAAATGACCCCAGGCCATCCGTTCCAGAGTCTTTTTTTCGGACAATGATCGAATGTCAGTATCCTTCATTCCCAGCGGTCGGTAGATACGGGAGCGGGAAAATGCGATGAAATCTTCCCCGGAAACCTTCTCCGCAATACTTGCCAGGAGCATGTAGCCGGTGTTGCTGTATTCGTAGCGGCTACCGGGCTCAAACCGACGTTCGGGATGGTATTGAATCAAATACGCAATATTATCCGCATTGCCTGCTACCTTACTCTTGTCCCAGTGCTGGTCCATTACTTCCTGATAATCGGGCAATCCGGAGGTATGATTCAGCAAATGCCGGATGGTTACGCCGGGGTACGGCAAACCCGGCAAATAGTTTTCGATGGGGTCGTCATACTGGAGTTTGCCTGCTTTTTTCAGCAAAAGAATCGTCATGGCGGTGAACTGCTTGGAAAGAGAGGCGAGTTCAAAGACCGACGTCGTCGTCATGGATTGACGGGTGTCAAAATTCTGGTACCCGAAAGCCCGATGGTACACAGGTTTCCCTTTTTCGGCGATCAGTACTACACCGCTAAAATCCGGAGCCGTCCGGAAAAAGGCGTCCAGCGGTTGAGCGACGCCAGCGGGGTGCATTCGTTTCTGACAGGAAATAAACAGGATACTAAGCGATACAAAGGTCAGTCAGCTTTTCATAGGGAAGAACGGATTCAGTTTTCCAAAATACACATTTCCTAGATTCCTTCCGCTAGCGTGGGTAGATACAACTGTATATATTGTACCTGTACACTTTTCTGCTGTACGTTATTTTGTGCTAGTTCTTCCGGGAAATGAGTTAGTCCTGCCCGACCGCGGACCGGTACCTTTGTCAAAAAATGGTTGTTTGCCTCGGAGATAAGGTTTCCCTTAAATTCATACTACCTAACTAAACTTTAAACGCGTATCTTGAAGCGATGAAACATTTTAAAACCCTGAGTGACCTGCACCGGGCGAATGGCTGGCCTCCGCCGGAACATCCGCTACTGAGTCTGGCGAATTGCAACCGGGATTGTCCGCTGGGCGACCGGGAGTTTACCAGCGATGCGTACCTGATTGGCTTCAAAAAGTTAAAAGCGGGCGTGATTCGGTACGGACGCACGCAGTACGATCACAGCAATGGGTCGATGATGTTCGTCAAGCCCCGGCAGATTATTGAAATGCGGGATCTGGAGCTTGAAGAAAAAGGCTTTATGATTTTTATTCACGAAGATTTTCTGAATGGACATGAGTTGCATCATACGATCCAGAAGTACGGTTTCTTTGATTACGAGGTCAACGAAGCCCTGCACCTGTCGCCGAAAGAAGAAGAACTCATCTGGAGCCTGCACGAAAAGATCAGTACCGAATACACCAATAATCCGGACGAGTACAGCCGGGAAATTATGCTGAGCCACCTGGCTTCCATTCTGATGTACGCTCAGCGGTTTTATAAACGGCAGTTCATCAATCGGACGGAGCTTTCGGGGAAAATGATTTCTAAATTCAACCGGGTTTTGACACAGTACCTGGAAGCGGGGACTTTGCAGGAAAAGGGGCTTCCCTCGGTCAACGCCATGGCAGATACCCTAAACGTTTCTCCGCGTTACCTGAGTGATTTGCTCAAGCAGGAAACGGGCAAAACCGCCATGGATTTGATCCACCTCTTTTTGATTTCCGAAGCGAAAAACCGCTTGCTGGCCGAGGATCAGAACATTGCCTCTGTGGCTTATCAGTTAGGTTTCGAAAACGTTTCGTACTTCACCCGGCTTTTCAAGAAACAGGTGGGTTTGAAACCTTTTGAGTTTAAGAAAATGAACTTGAATTAAAGGCAGTGGGCGGCTGTAAGGAATGTTCCTGATGAGCGTGCGGTCACTGTCTTCGTTGACCAGTTACTTTTTTACTTGACCTCTAACCAACACAGATCCTATGTCTTTCCAAGCGTATCTTGACAACATCAAAGCCAAAACGGGTAAGTCCCCGGAAGACTTTAAGAAGCTCGCCGAAGCGAAAAACTTTATGATAGATGGAGTACTCAATCCTGCTATAAAAGCCACCGCTATCACGAATTGGCTGAAGGAAGAATTTGAGCTGGGACACGGCCACGCCATGGCGATTTATGCGACGTTTAAGGGGAAGACCGAGTGATCGCTTTGTGAAGACTCCTACTGGGTAATCGTGCCGGTCAGATGACGGATTCTGTACCTGCGATGTCCGTACAAGAGCGGGTTTGCAAAGGGTTTTGTTCTATACAGCTATACTGGTTTCAGACCTTCGTATCTTCTCGTCGTGTAGACGAAAGATCCAAGCGTCCGTTAAAAGGGTCGATTTTAATTCAGGCCAAGTCTATTAATCAGGCCTGGATGTGCTGAAAATGCCGTATTTTACACGATCATTTTCCCATATAAAGCATCCTTAACCAGAACCCCTTTCTATGAACGCTTGGAGTACATTTGTGCTTTCAACTGTATTGACGGGTACGGTGTGGGCTCAGCAAACCCCTTCCCTATCGGCCCAGGATTACGCCCGGGCCGAGCGTATGCTGGCCTCCACCACACAGCAGTACATTGATCATACCGCCAGTCGACCCGTATGGTTGGCAAAAGACCGCTTCGTTTACCGCACCCTTACGCCCCAAGGCAGTGAATTCATTCTGGTCGATCCAGCCAAGGCGACGCGTTTACCAGCGTTCAATCATCAGAAAGTCGCGGAGGCGTTGTCTTCCGCCACGGGCAAAACGTATACGGCCCAACGACTGCCGTTTCAGGAAGTAACGTTCACGCCCGACGAAAAAGCGATTCTGTTTGCGTCCGGTGGTAAATCCTGGCAATACGATTTGACCAGCGGTCAGCTTACCACGGCGAAAGAGAAGGCGAAAGCCCGCCGTAATGAGTCCCTTTCCCCCGATGGAAAAAAAGCGGCATTCATTAAAGATTACAACCTCTGGGTACGGGATCTGGCGACGAATCAGCTTACTCAGCTGACGACCGATGGTATCAAAGATTTCGGTTACGCCACCGATAACGCGGGCTGGAAGCACAGCGACCGGGCCATTCTGCTCTGGTCACCCGATTCCAAAAAAATCGCCACCTTTCAACAGGACGAACGAAAAGTGGGTGAAATGTACCTAGCCATCACCAACGTAGGTCATCCCACGCTGGAACAGTGGAAATATCCACTCCCCGGTGATAGTGCCGTAGCGATGCTGCACCGCGTCGTCATCGAGGTTGAGAATCCGAAAGTCATTCGCTTACAGGTAGCTCCGGATCCGCACCGCTCTACCCTGGGCGACGATATTTCATCCATGGGTAAACTCAGTGATGTCGCCTGGAACGACGATGCTACGCAACTGCTTTTCGTGTCCACCTCCCGCGATCATAAGCAGGAAAAAATTCGAATGGCCGATGCGACGACGGGACAGGTTCGGGAAATTTTCCAGGAAACGTCTCCAACGCAATTTGAGTCCGGCCACGAAGGCATCAGCTGGCGGTACTTACCCAAAACCAACGAAATCATCTGGTACTCCGAGCGGGACGACTGGGGCCATCTATACCTCTACGATGCCACCAGCGGTCAACTAAAACAGCAGATTACCAAAGGCGAATGGCTGGTAACCGACGTACTGAGTGTGGACGAAAAAAACCGGGTCATCTACTTCATGGCCAATGGCAAAGAACCCGGCAATCCGTACTATTCGCACCTCTATAAAATCGGTCTGGATGGCAAGAAGCTGACGTTACTCACGCCCGAACGGGGTAAACACCTGACGACCCTCTCGCCGTCGGGAGCGTATTTCGTCGATACGTATTCAGAACCGGATGTACCTCCAATTATGGTACTTCGTTCGAATACGGGTAAGCTCGTAGCAACGCTGGAAAAAACGGACTTGAGCCGCCTGCAGGCAACGGGCTGGAAACCGCCCATTCCTTTCTCCGTCAAAGCACACGACGGCAAAACGGACGTGTACGGACTTCTGTACACCCCAACCAAGCTCGATTCCACGAAAAAATACCCCGTCATTGATTACATCTATCCCGGCCCTCAGGGCGGTAGTGTACGGAACTTCTCGTTTACGGCTTCGCGGCGGGATAATCAGGCTCTGGCCGAGTTAGGTTTTATTGTGGTAGAACTCGAAGGTACCAGCAATCCGCTACGATCCAAGCGTTTCCACGATATGAGCTACGGCAACATGGCCGACAATACCCTGCCTGATCAGATTGCAGCCATCAAACAGCTCGCGGCGGTGCGTACCTACATGGATACCAGCCGTGTAGGCATTTGGGGGCATTCAGGCGGCGGCTTTGCTACGGCTTGTGCAATGTTTGTATACCCCGACTTCTTTAAAGTGGGTATTTCCGAATCGGGTAATCACGACAATCGGAACTACGAAGACGACTGGGGCGAGCGATACATTGGTTTGGAGACCAAGAACGCCAAAGGCGTTTCGAACTACGAAGGTCAGGCGAATCAGGTTCACGCCAAAAACCTCAAAGGTAAACTAATGCTGGCCCACGGCATGATGGACGACAACGTTCCACCCTACAATACTCTGCTGGTGGTGGAAGCCCTGGAAAAAGCCAACAAAGATTACGATCTGGTGATTTTTCCCAACAGCCGTCACGGCTTTGGGGCCTATACGAATTACATGATGCGGCGGCGTTGGGACTATTTCGTGCAGCATTTGCTGGGCCTGAATCCTCCCAAAGAATACCTCATCAAAAATGGGACGGATCCCAGAAATGTAGAGTAAACAGTCACTTTAGAGCAAACGCCCGCCAGACAAACCCGGCGGGCGTTTCGTTTTTATGCCCCCTAATTGTCCCTCCTCAGGCGGTCAACCTCTTCTTTTTCAACCGTTTTACAGGGTAAGTCTTTTCCCTATGCCTCTTATTCCTAGCGTTCAGAATTTCAAAGGACAGCTAAAGAAAAATATGATTATACGTCCAGTTAATAGGATAATTTAACGTACTTTATACCCTCAATCAACCGCACCTATGGAACCTATCACCGACGATACACTCTGGCATTTGCTCCGACAGGGCGATCGTTCGGCCTTTGCTCAACTTTACGAGCGGTACTATTCCATCTTGTACAGCTACGGTTATAAACTCTTTCCCCAGGCAACGCTGGTAGAAGACGCCATTCAGGATTTGTTCATTGATCTCTGGCGAATGCGGGAGAACCTTTCAGCGGCCGATTCGGTGAAATTTTACCTGTTCAGATCGCTTCGTCGCAGTATTCATCGTTTGTCCGAAAAGGAAAAAAATCAGTTGCCTTTTACTTTTGATGCGGTAGAGCCAGCCATGGAAGCTTCCTGGATCGATCACGAACAGGAAGCCCTACTGATCCGGCGACTGACCGCTTTGCTTCAAAATTTGCCTGCCCGGCAACGGGAAGTCATTACCCTTCGGTATTACGAAAACTTCAAAACCGAAGAAATTGCTCTCATCATGGGCATTACGGAAAAAGCAGTCCGCAATACGCTTTACAAAGCCCTCACCCAACTCCGGGGCCACCTGCCCGTCATGACGGCACTGATGAGCCTAATGGCTGGTTTGTTACTGGTTTTCTGGGCTTACTAAAAAAAATTCTGTTTTCGAGGGGACATTTGGCTAGCAGGCTGCTCTTGGTTATTGAACGAAGGAAAACCGATCCTGCGTTGTTCGATCCGGCCTATGCCTAGCTACGCTACCTTTTCTGCTGAAGCATTTATTCAAGACGATTTTTTTCGCCGAAGTATTCAGTCGCCCACGGCTGAAACGGACGCGTATTGGCAGGAATTTCTCCGGAATCATCCCGAACAAACGCAGGCCATTCATTCGGCCCGTGCTTTTTTAACAGCACTCGACCAAACGCAAACACGCCCCAGTACCGAACAGGGTGAGCGGATGTGGCAAGTCATCCAGCAGCAAACGCAACCAGAAGCGTATCCGGTGCAAATTTCTGTATCGCACCGCCGTAAGTACGTGTGGTGGGCCGCTGCCGTAATTTTAGTATGTGTAAGCCTGGGCGGTCTTTGGTACAGTCGTACGCAGACTCCAACTTCGGAACAACTCAGCAGCAGGAGTACCCAACTGTCTACCTGGATTCATCGAGTTAATACGACTCAACAGTTGATGACGGTACAACTCGACGATGGCAGTACGGTCATGCTTTCGCCCCAAAGCCAGCTTCGGTATCCGCGTCGCTTTGCTTCAGAGAAGCGGGAAGTGTATCTGACCGGCGAGGGCTTTTTCAAAGTCGCTAAAAACCCAAATCAGCCGTTTTATGTGTTTGCTAAAAATCTGATTACCAAAGTGATCGGCACCAGTTTCCGGATTACGGCCCCGCCGCAAAATCAGAACGTACAGGTAACGGTTCGTAGTGGGAAAGTAGCCGTGTACGCACTTCACAGTTCAGATCATCCGCTCCTCTTAACGGCCAATCAGCAGGTGTACTTTGATACGAGTAGTCAGCAACTCACCAGGAGCGTCGTTCGGGCACCGCTATTACTCAAATCGCCGGAGGGTACGCAATCCTTCGTGTTTGAAGAAACGCCCATCGCTCAGGTCTTTCATACGCTGGAGACTTCTTACGGAGTAACCATTACCTATAATACCGATCTGTTGAACCATTGCCGACTAACGGCTCCGCTGGGCAACGAACCCTTTTTCAAGAAGCTGGATCTGATCTGTCAGACGCTCGGGGCTACCTACGAAGTCTGGGGGAATCAGATCATTATTACGGCCAAAGGCTGTTGAATACCCCTCTTTAGTACTCCTTGTTGAACGCTCTAAACAAAACCTAATGATGCTATTTCACTCCTGGCTTACAATCCCTTAATCGGAATCCGTTCTTATAAAACTCCGATTCGCCCACGTTCTCATTCATTCGATTCCTGGTCCTTCCTTCCGGCAGGTGCCTGTGATCGGTATGCCTTTCTCGCTAACCATTAAACCTCTATTCCGCATGAATAATCGTTGGACTCTCTTTTTGTATCAGTGCCTCAAGCGTACCGGGCTGCCCTTGCTACTGCTGGTGACTTTCGCCGGTATTTCGCTGGCTCGCAGCGGTTTGGCTCAGGAAGTACTGCATCAGCCCGTATCTTTAAACGTCGAAAACCAGGACCTGAAAGCCGTTTTGAATGAACTATCCCGGGCGGCTCGAATCAAGTTTACCTACGTACCTCAGGTGATTGCGGTTGAAAACAAAGTAACGCTGAAGGCCCAGCACGAACGCCTCGACGTGGTACTCGATCGCCTGCTTACGCCGCTGCACATTAGCTACCAGGTTTCCGGTCAATATATTGTGCTACGGAAGCAGACGTCCCAGTCCTCTACATCCAATCCAAACCAGCCTTTTGAAACTACGGCTGACCGGACGATCACGGGAATCGTAACCGATGAAAAAGGGGAAGCCATTCCGGGCGTGAGTGTATTGCTGAAAGGTACCCAGCGGGGAACCGTAACCGATCCGCAGGGCACCTTCCGACTGGCCGTACCGGATGAGTCGGCGGTACTGCTGTTTAGCTTCGTGGGGTACAAATCACAGGAAATTCCCGTGGGTTCTCAAACGCAACTGAGCGTACAATTGCTCAGCGACGAAACCTCTCTTTCGGAAGTAGTCGTGGTTGGGTACGGAACCGTTCGGCGGGCGGATGTGACGGCAGCCATTGCTTCAGTACCCATGAATGAGCTGAAAGACATGCCCGTTTCCAACGCAGCGACGGCCTTACAGGGCAAAATTGCGGGGGTGATCGTCCAGCAGAATAATGGAACCCCCGGCAGTACGCCCGCCATCAAAGTTCGCGGCTTCGGCTCCATTTCGGCGGGTAATACACCCCTGATCGTAGTCGATGGCAACATTGTAGATCCCAACGTGTTTAGTCTGCTCAATAGCAATGACATTGAAAGCATCGACGTACTCAAAGATGCGTCCTCGGCTGCTATCTACGGTTCAAAAGGGTCCAACGGGGTTATTCTGGTGACCACTAAAGGGGGAAAAATTGGTAAAACCCGATTGAACCTGGACGTCTTCACGGGGGTTCAGGAGGTGACCAAAAAGCTGGACGTGTTAACCTCCCAGCAATTTGCCGAGTTCGGCAAGGAAGCCTCCAACAATGCCTACCTCGACAATGTGCCCGGAGCCTCAATCAATGACCCCAATCCAGCCCGGCCTTCTTCGTACTTACGCTACCGTTATCCCCGCGGTGAAATATTTCCCTGGCTCAACTTTGATGACCCGGCTGCCGTAGCGGCCCTGCCGGACTATCGCTACCAGGATCTCATTTTCCGGAAGGCCCGCATCAGCAATTACCAGCTCAGTGTTTCGGGGGGTACGGACAAAGTGCGGTATCTGGTGAGTGGCGGCTACTTGAGTCAGGACGGTATCATCAAGAAATCAAGCCTGGATCGCTATACCATTCGGGCCAATGTGGACGTCAGCGTAACGCCCAAACTGAAAGTTGGACTGACGCTTAATCCCTCGTACAAGAGCCAGCAGGAAGTACAGTCGAACGGTCACTGGGCCGATAACGGGATCATCAACTCCGCCCTGTCAGCCATGCCTTTTGCACCTATTTACGCGGCAGATGGCATCACCTACTCCTCGCAGACGGCCCTGGCCGCTCCGTACAACTACCCCGGCATTACCAATCCGGTGGCCAATATTAATGAGTACAACAGTCGCTATACTCAGACCAACCTGCTGGGCAACTCCTACCTGGAATACGCCTTTCTGAAGGACCTGAAGTACCGGGCCTCGGCGAACCTTACGTATTCAGGATACCGTCGCAACGCCTACCGTACCTCGCGTATTCCCCTGAATCAGCTATTGCCACCCAACCTGGCCGTGGGTACCATTGCCTCGGATCAAAGCATGAGCTGGCTGTTCAACCAGATTGTCAACTATAACAAAACGTTCCGGGAAGTACACAGTCTGGACCTACTGGTGGGGATGGAGTCGACGCGGCTGAACTACGAAAACAGCGATGGTTCAGCGAGTGCCTACGCGAATGATCTGGTCGAAACGCTGAACGCCAGTGCGGGCGGAGCCACGTCTCGGGTGAGTTCTAGTGCCCGGCAGAATGCTTCGATTTCCTACTTTGCCCGCGTCAACTACAGTTACATGGGCAAGTACCTGGCCAACGTGTCGGTGCGTCGCGATGGTTCGTCCATTTTTGGTTCGCAAAATCGCTGGGGAACGTTTCCGGCGGCTTCGCTGGCCTGGCGGATCAATCAGGAAAATTTCCTCAAAAACGTCTCGCAACTTTCGGAAGCCAAGCTTCGCCTGAGTTACGGTCTTTCCGGAAACAATGCCTTCAACAATTTCTACCCGTACGTGGCTACGCTGAACTCGGACAATTATTCCTTCAACAATAACCTGGTGAATGGGCTGGTTCCGGCTTCGCTGGCCAATACGCAGCTGGGCTGGGAGAAAAACCAGCAGTTGGACGCCGGACTGGATCTGGGTATCTTCTCGAACCGGATTTATCTGGTGGTGGACTACTACCAGCGTATCACCCGCGATCTGCTGCTTTCCGTAAACGTACCTTCCGTATCCGGTTTTACGACGGCTACCAAGAACATCGGCAAGATGGAAAACAAGGGCTGGGAATTTGGGCTGAATACCCGGAATTTAACGGGAAGCCTGACCTGGAATACCAGTGCCAACGTTTCCTTTAACCGGAATAAAGTACTGGCTCTCGGGCCCACGGGTGATCCGATCAAAAGCTCCAGCGGCATCGGCGAAACCAACATTACGCAGATCGGGTCTCCCATTGGCAGCTTCTATGGCTACCGACAAATCGGTATCTTCAACAATCAGGCCGATCTGGACGCCTATCCCCACGATGCAACGTCCCGGCCCGGTGACGTGAAGTACGAAGACGTAAACAAGGACGGAAAAATCACGGCGGATGACCGTACCCTGATCGGCAACAACCAGCCCGATTTCATTTACAGCCTGACCAACACGTTCAGTTACAAAGGCTTTGACCTGAGTATTGCCTTACAGGGAACGCAGGGCGGTCAGGTACTGAACCTGAGTCGGCGGTTTTTTGAAAACCTGGAAGGCAATGCGAACCAGATTACGACGGTGCTCTCCCGCTGGCGTTCGCCGAATGATCCCGGTAATGGCGTGACGCCTCGAGCCACGCCCGCACCACGGGCAATAATAACGCCGTGTCTTCCCGCTGGGTGGAGGATGGTTCGTACCTCCGCATCCAAAACGTGAGTATCGGTTATCAGTTACCCAAACCCTGGCTTGACCGGATTGGTCTGGAACAGGCTCGTCTGTACGTTTCGGGTCAGAACCTGCACACCTGGACCAAGTACCTTAACTACAACCCTGAAGTGAGCAACTACGAAGGACCGCTCACGGGTGGGGTCGATTACGGCTACTACCCATTGGCTCGTACGGTTACCATCGGCCTTAATCTTGGTTTTTAACGAACCTCTCAAACCGATCTTATGAAAGCATCGCTTGTTTATACTACCTTGGCCCTTAGCTTACTAGCTACTTCCTGCCAGAATTCTTTTATTGATTTACAACCCATTTCCTCGGCTAGCACCGATAATTTTTACCGGACTGCCGAAGATTTTCGCATCGCGGTTAACGGTGCCTATGCTTCCCTGCAAATGGGTGGCATTACGGGCAACAGTTACGTATTTGGCGAGGTAGCTTCGGACAATACGGTACCGCCCGCTTCGGGTTCCGTCACGGATCAGGATGAGTTCGATCGGTTTTACATCCGTACGACCAATCCTTTCATCAATGGCCGCTGGAATGACAGCTACAACGCCATTGCCCGGTACAATACCATTCTCGACCGCATTAACGCCGTCAGTATGGACGAGACACTGAAGGGCCGCTACATCGCCGAAGTAAAAGCCTTACGGGCTCACGTGTACTTCAATCTGGTTCGGACGTTCGGCGATGTACCGCTGGTACTCAAATCGATGACTACGCCGGATGAAGGCTATGCGTACGGTCGTTCGCCCCGAACCGAAGTGTACGCCCAGATTGAAAAAGACCTGAGCGAAGCCGAAGGTGTATTACCCGTTTCGTACGCGGCTGCCGACCTGGGTCGGGTTACCCGGGGAGCCGCCAAAGCTCTTTTGGGAAAGGTCTATCTGACGCAGCGGAAGTACGCACCAGCGGCGTCTAAACTGAAAGAAGTAATCGATTTAAATGTCTATGACCTGCTCCCTTCGTACGCCGAGGTGTTTAGGGTCGGCAATAAAAACAATAAAGAGTCGGTCTTCGATGTGCAGTATAAATCGGGCGGAGCCGGGGAAGGCAACCCCTGGCCCAATGACTTCGCCCCGGAGAACTCCGGTAATGCAGTCATTGCCTTTGGTGGTTCGGGAAATAATCAGCCCTCGGCGGACCTGATTGCCGCCTACGAAGTGGGTGATGTACGGAAAGACGTTTCACTGGCCACTTCTTACGTGAACGCCAGCGGTCAGACTATTCCGGCAAATTTTGTGAAGAAGTACTACGACGTACCCGTTACTCGGGGCGATAATGGCAACAACATTCCCCTGATTCGCTACGCCGATGTTTTGCTGATGTACGCGGAGGCTTTGAACGAAGTTTCTTATCAGCCCGAAGCACTCACCTATCTCAACCGCATTCGTACGCGTGCCGGATTAAAAGCTAAAACCATCGCTGATGTTCCCGATCAGGCGGCATTCCGGCTGGCCATCGAACAGGAACGACGCATAGAACTGGCTTTTGAAGGGCACCGCTGGTTTGATCTGGTACGGACGGGGCGGGCCATTTCGGTCCTAAACAGCAAAAAAGATCAGATTCGACTGGTGAATACACTGACGGAAAACAATCTCGTTTTCCCGGTTCCGCAGGCTCAGATTGACATCAATCGCGACAAAATCAAACAAAATCCGGGGTATTAATTAAATGGGCCGGGCAGTGAACCTGCCCGGCTTTCGTATTTTTATGAGCTTACGCATTGGACTTAGTTTAGGTTTAGTACTGGTTTCCTTAGTAACCTCCGCTCAATCGTCGCTGACTTCCTGCCGGGCTGAGTTGGTAGGTGATACGTTACGATTGGGGAATGCCTTCATCGAACGCCTGTATCTGTTCAATCAGGGGCAGTTGCGTACGGTGGCCGTCATCGACAAAGCCCGGAACAAACGCTGGAATCTGAACAGTCAGCATCCTGATTTTTCTTTCCCGAATACTATGGTTTCGGCTTCGGTTCAGGGAAGTTTTACCCATAAAAACGTCGCGGCTACGGCCACTACGCCAGCGTACGTACAGGCGGAGGTACTGACACCCCTGGGTGATTTGTGGCTGAAACGCGTCTTCCGCATTTATCCGGATTGCCCGGCCATTGCCTGCGATTATTACCTCAAGGGCCATCTACCATTCGCCGAGCAACGAGGCGAAGCAAATGCCTATGACCTGCGGAACATCGAATCGCAGGCGGCCCAGCAAGCCGGACAGGCCCAGGCTGCTTTCATGGATCGACTGACGCTCCCGAGTCTGCACGTACAGGCCAAGGCGGTCGAGTTCTTCGATGCTACGGATCAGAATAATACCCTCGTACAGGAGTATCCTCGCCTGGCCTATCGTCAGGAAGTACGCTTACGGGGCAATCTGCTGTTTTTTCAGGAAGTCGGTCAGCCGACGGGCTGGTTTTTTCTGAAAGAGGCTCCCGTATCTGGGGTACAATTGGCGTATCCGGGTTTTGATTTTACCCTGAAAACCAACGAAGTGAAGGTGGCTGGATTGGGTATTGCACCGCAGGATCTACGTCCCGATATCTGGGTACGCGGTTACAGCGTAGTACTCGGCCTTAGTGATGGTACGGAAACCGGAGCCCTGTTGGCTCTTCGTTCGTATCAGCGTCAGCTTCGGCAGTCGCCCGCGGATGAAATGATTCTGCTCAATACCTGGGGCGACCGCGGACAGGACAAAAACATCAACGAATCCTTCGTACGGGAGGAATTGAAACGGGCCGCCCGGCTGGGCATTACGCATTTTCAGCTGGACGATGGCTGGCAGCAGGGCAAGAGTGCCAACTCCGCCTTCCAAGGGGGCAGTTTTACCAACATCTGGCAAAAGCCGGATTACTGGCGACCCGACCCCGCCAAATTTCCCAACGGTTTTACGTCACTCCGGCAGGATGCCGAGAAAGCCGGAATTTCCCTTTCGACCTGGTTTAATCCGAGCATAGACAGCAGCTTTAAGTACTGGGATAAAGACGCGTCGGTACTCATCGATCAGTACCGCACTTACGGCATTCACATGTGGAAGATTGATGGCGTCCGGATTGCCGACAAGCAGGCGGAACTTAACTTTCGAAAAATGCTCGATACCGTCATGCAGGTTACGCAGGGAAAGGCCTTGTTCAATCTGGACGTTACCGCAGGACGACGGTTTGGCTATCACTATTTCTACGAATACGGAAATCTGTTTCTGGAAAATCGATACACCGACTGGGCTAATTACTATCCTCACTATACGCTGCGAAATTTGTGGATGCTTTCGCGGTATGTACCCCCGCAACGCCTGCAGATTGAATTTCTAAACAAGTGGCGAAACACGGATAAATATCCCAAAGACGATCCGTATAGTCCGGGTCGGTATTCCTTCGACTATCTCTTTGCCGTGACGATGCCCGGCCAGCCGCTGGCCTGGATGGAAGCCCGTAATTTACCCGAGGAGGCCTTTACACTGTCAGAATTGATCAGCGTTTACCGAAAACACAGTCGTGACTGGCACCGGGGTGCCATCTTTCCGGTGGGCGATACGCCGACGGGTACGAGCTGGACGGGTTTTCAATCCCTGCCCGATTCACCAAATGTGGGCTACGTGCTGGTTTTCCGGGAAAATCATCCGCAAAGCCAGGGTGTTTTTTCACTGATGAAGCTCCGTCCGGGGCGTTACTCGTTCACCCTACTGGCTGGCGAAGGCAAGAGTTTTCGTACGCAAGTGGGTACAGAGGCTAAAGTCGCCTTTCAGTTACCTACACCCCGTAGTTTTGGCTGGTACCGCTACGAAAAGATGCCCTGAGCGATTTTATGCCGTCACCTCCGCCAGGCTGGGCATGGTTCCCATAAAATGAATTTCGTACCGGACGCTCCCATCGCCGACCGGGTTTACGTACAGCCGGGCTCCAATGGATTGACTCAGATGTTTCATTAAAAATAAGGGCAGATTTTCGCTGATGGTGTGTTCGGAACGGTCGCTTTGTTTCGGTTGTAACTCCTGGGAAAGTCGCTGGAAATGAGCGAGTCTGAGGGGCTGAACCGGCGTGGTATCCTGAATCGTAACTACCCAGACCGATTCATCCCGGATATCCCAGGATACCGTCATTTTACCCGCCCGCTGGGAGCCTTCCGGAGTTTGCCGAATCAGATACACCAGCAAGGTTTGAATCAGCCGCTCGGCCTGTTGGGCATCGGTCCATACGTACAACTGTTCCAGGCCACTGGCCAGTAGCGTCAGTCCCCGAGCCAGGGCCTTGGGTCGGGTTCGTTCGATGATGTGTTGGAGGAGAGCCGCCGCGTCGAAGCGTTCGGGCGTTTCTTTCAGTGTTTTAAGGCGGGCTAATTCCGTAATACCTTCCACTAACGTATGAACGTTCTCCAGATTACGGTGCAGGATCTGTAAAATCTGTTGCCGCTGTTCAGGCGTTCGGTCTGCCTCGCTAATCAGCGAAGCCGCTCCTTCCACCATCCCCAGGCTACCGCGTAAATCATGGGTGGTAGTCCGCATGAATTCACTACGTTCCTGTTCCAGTTGGTTTAGCCAACTGAGGGTTTGCTGGGCCTCCTGCATCTGCCGCTGCTGCACTTCCGTCTGTAAGGCTGTATACTGTTCGGTAATCTCTTCGATTACCTCGTCAAAAAACGTACTGATCTGCTCATGGCTTGCCTCCATCGGCCTGTTGTACTGTTGCCCATACCCATAAATCATCTGGCGGACGGCTTTTCGCAGGCAGGCCATTTCCTTCAGTACCTTCCGTAGGGAATACCCCTGCTGGTAGCCATACCGACCCAGATCTGCCGCCATCCGGAAAGTGTTCATTGAAACCGGCTGTTCCAGTAAACGCCCCAGCAGCTGTCGTACGCAATTCTGAGCTACTTCGTGAGCGAGATACCGGGTTTCGGACCGCTGGGTATCACAACTGACACGCCAATGCTCAAGTAAGGCATTTTGTTGAGCATGGAGATAAACAGCCAGAGATTCCATAGGGTATACCGGGTCAAAGGATCATTGAAACCTCTGCAATATACCGGGTAATATATGGCAGGGACTACTTCACGTTTGTTCCCGTGCATTTCTTACCGTAAGTCAAAGCACGGTTCTGGGCTATTCAGGAGCCTTTCGTACAATCCTAAAAATAAATATAAGCATTAGTATTCTAATCCTCAGGACTTTGTTTGTGAAGTATAGGTTAGGGTGCCTTTTTCAGGATGAAATCAAAAACATTTCCAGCATTTTTGCAGTTCAAACAGCATGTTTGAAACGTAATACACCGCCGAAACGCATTGAGATGAAAAGTAAGGAGAAACAAGTAGTGTTGATCGTTGAAGACAACAAAGAATATCAGTCTTTATTAGCTCTAGGGCACGAAAAAAGCCGTATCTCCTGTGATTGTGTGTTTGCAGATTCAGCCGAAAATGCCCTTACTTACCTTAGTGAAGAAACGCCAAATCTGATTCTTTCGGATTATGAATTGCCCGGTCTTAATGGGTTACAATTGCTGGATTTACTCAAGAAAAATGATGCCTGGAAGGACATTCCCGTCCTGATGTTTTCCATGTTTGGTACCGACAAGCTCATGGATCGGGCCTACGCCCGCGGAGCCCAGGGCTTTATGGACAAACCCGAGGATTACACCAGTGCCATCGAACTTTGGCAGGACCTCCGTACGTTCCTGCGGTCGAACAAGGCCCTTAGTGATTGGGAATAAACGTCATCCCGTTCATCGGCAAATAACCGGCGACGAACGGGATACTACCCACTCAGGATTTCATCGGTATACGGCTTAGTATGTACCGGTCCACATAAAAGGTTCCGAATGGCACTACGCAGGCTAACAGTACTTTCCAGGTGGTGGTTTTGAATCGCCAGTTCTGCTCTATACCTACGCTGAGCGTATTGATCACAAAAAGTAGAAACAGTCCGCCGTGAATGGGCCCTATGAGCTTAGTCAAGGCCGGGTTTTGTGCGTAATATTTAAGCGGTACGGCCACAAGTACCAAAACTAACAGGGAAATGCCCTCCAGAAAGCCTAGAACCCGTAGGCGGCCCACGCTGCTACTGAATAGATTTTGCATGATTAAAAGGATCTAAAGTAAGGACGAGACGCTAAAGGTGAGAAAGGCCAGGGTATGGCAATAAAAATCAGCAGTAATGCCAGTGCAAAACATACAACCTGCGTACCGAATTTACCGTTAGCGGTAGTTTTGCGTTTTGCGATGGAAGAACCGAGCGTAATACCCACGATTGCCAGCAGCATTAAAGCGATATGAATAATGCTGAAAAAGAAAGGTTCGGCAAGCTCCTCTTTCCGAGAAGTGCCAAAATAGTAAGACACCAACGGACTCTGCGTATACAGAATTATTCCGATCAGCAGTTGTACGTGAGCGATGGTAGCCGTCCAGTGACGTACGGAATCATCCGTCTTCGTAAAAGATCGCCCGGATCGGTAGCCCTGAATGGCACGAACCAACGCGTAGATCAGACTTAACAGAACCAGCCAGCGAAAAATGGCATGCAGAAAAAGTAAGGCAGGATACATAAGGGGGACAATAGAACATACTACTGAGTATGTTTTTAGTGAAAAAAATTAACGCAGGGCCTGTAGGTAATTTTTTAATTCTTTGAGATACATCACGTAACACGACCTTCCCAGGACCTTACCCAGATTCCGTACGCCACTATAACCGGTAAGAATGAATGATGCTACCTGAGCGGGGTTCACCTCATCGCGAATGATTTGTCGATTCTGACCTTGCCGCAGGCTTTCCTGAATGGCCAGATCCCACTGCTGCACAAGCCCCGCCAGTGCCTGTTGAAAAACCGGATTCAGGGCGGCCATTTCATCAATGAAATTAACCGCAGGACAACCGTATTCAATGATAAAGAAGGGATCTTTCAACAGCATATGGTGCATGACCGTATACAAATCCTCCACCGGATCCGTTGCATTTCGTAAGGCTTCAATCATAGCCTGCTGCATGGCTGGTACCATTACTTCCGCAATGACGGCCAGTCCCATTTCGTCCTTGTTTTTGAAATGGTAGTAAAAAGCACCCTTGGTTACCTGCGTCGTAGCGAGGATATCGTCGATACTCGTCGCCTGATAGCCCTTGCGGTACATCAGTCCAAAAGCCTTTTGCAAGATCATAAAACGAGTCGTGGCCGCTTTCGACATAAAATACCAGTTAGTATGTTTTACAAACATACGCGTCCGCTTTAATTCTACCAAACGGTTGACAAAAATTAGGCGTGTACATGCTTTTCTATTCGGGAAAACGGTATGCCCCTACCCCTGATTTTTAAAGCGTATAGAGTGGCACGTGGATTTTCTGTTTTTAAGAACGAACGCTTTGCAGTACCGCCGAGGCGTTCCTTCCACCGAAACCGATCTTAAGTATGCGTACCAGCGATTTGAATCCTGTTTTTCAACCATCGTACCCTTTGGTGACCAGTCGTGACCTGGACCCTTTGCTGGAGCGAATTGGGGAGGCTCGTTGTGTATTACTGGGCGAAGCCTCCCACGGTACGCACGACTATTACATCTGGCGAACAGCCATTACCCAGCGTCTAATCGCCGAAAAAAACTTTCGTCTGTTAGCTGTGGAGGGGGACTGGCCGGATTGCTACCGAATCAATCGGTACATCAAAGGTCTGGATAATACCTCTCAAAGTCCGGTTGAAATCCTGCAAACCTTCAAACGCTGGCCTACCTGGATGTGGGGAAACTGGAAAATAGCCGCCTTGGTAAGCTGGCTGAAAACATATAATACTACACTGTCGCCTGCCGAAAAAACTGGCTTTTATGGACTGGATGTGTACAGCTTGTGGGGATCCATGGTAGGGTATCTCGAAGGAAACGATCCCGTGGCAGCCCGCCTGGTCCACGAAGCGTTAGCCTGTTTTGAACCTTTTGGGGAAGATGAGCAGCGGTACGCCCGGGAACACTATTTCCCGGGCGTATCCTGCCCGGAGCCCCTCACCCAACTGCTTCGGCAGATCCGAAGTAAGGTTCCCAGCTTTGATCACGACCCCGAAGCGGTGGGATTCAGCTCCTACCAGGGTACGGTGAGAGCGGGCAAACGCTGGGGTGCTCCTGAGGAAATCATGCCCGTACCCGCTGCTCAGGAAGGCAGCCTAGAGCATACCCTACACCAGCACTCGGACCTGAACCGGCTCCTGATTTTTAATCGGAATACATCCGGTGTCACCCTACCTCACCGGGCTATTGGCGTGGTCTACGAACCTGAACGCGAACGTTTTGGGAATTATGTATCCACAAAAGTCAATCAGCGGTACGATGCCTTTGTCTATCTGGATCGTACCCGGGCTCTGCATCCCCTTCCGCTGAACACGGACGCCCACAAAATTCCTGAAACTTTTCCATTCAATTATTAATCGTTTTTCTATCCACCTATACATTTTTTAAGAACTCCTATGGATGCTACGATGAAAGCAGCCCTGAAAACGGCTCAGGGCGAATTTGAAGTAAAAGAAGTTGATACGCCTCAGCTACCCAAAGCGGATTGGGTTCGGGCCCGCATTCGGGTTGCGGGCATTTGTGGTACGGATCTTCGCCACTGGAAGAAAGAAGAACCACACCTGGAATGCCGAATTATGGGCCACGAAATGGCGGGCGAAGTGGTAGAGGTCGGTCCGGAAGTAACGCACGTAAAGCCGGGGGATCGGGTCGTTATTGAGACCGTGCTCGGCGATGATACCTGCGAATGGTGCCGGGTTCAGCAGTATAATTTATGTCCGCACCTCTACGAAGTTCGTATGGATACGGTTTCACAGGCATTTGCTACCTACGTGGTCGGACCAGCCAAGAAATTTTACCCACTACCCGATCATGTAAGTTTTGAGGAAGCAACGTTACTGGATACCTTTTCCGTCTGTCTGCACGCCATTCAATTGAGTGGTATCAAAATTAACGATCAGGTCGCCATCATCGGAGCGGGCCCCATTGGCCTGGGTCAGTTACAACTGGCCAAAGCCTGTGGAGCGGATGTAATCGTGTTCGACATTGTGGATTCATCGCTGGAACTGGCTTTGGAGCTGGGAGCAGATCGGGTTGTGAATACGGAAAAAGAAGATGGGTACGCCAAAGTGATGGAATTTACGAAAAACCGGGGTGTCGATATTGCCTTTGAATGTGCGGGTGGCCCTTCGATGCCCGTGACGCTGCCTCAGGCCGTATCCTTTGCCCGAATCGGGGGGAAAGTAGTGATTGTGGGTGGATTTGATGCGGGCAAAACGTCTATCCCGCTGGAATGGCAACATATCCAGATGTCGGAAATAAAACTTATTTGCAGTGCCAGTTACGCATTCTGGGACATTTACCCCGAAATGCAGATGTGCCTGGATTTACTCGCCAAAGGCAAACTCAATGCTGAGAAACTCATTACGCACCGGTTTTCACTGGATGCTATCAACGAGGCCTTTGAAACGGCCCAGAACAAACAAAAAACCGGAGCCGTGTTTGTTGCCCTTCAGATTTAAAGTACTCCCCTGGCTGTATGCGATAACAGCCAGGGGTTTCCTAATCCTGCTACAACCTTGGAATACGAAGACTGCCACAGTCGATTCATTCACCCGTGGGCAGGTTTTCAATTTTCTTTCAATCGGCTGGTAATGACCTGGATCAGGAGATCCATATTAACGGGTTTCACCAGATGTTCATCGAAACCGGCCTCCTGCGTACGCCGTTTGTCTTTCCATTGTCCGTAACCCGTCAGGGCAATGAGCAACAGGTGTTGCCCCCAGAGTTGTTTTCGGAGTAATCGACAGGTTTCGTAACCGTCGAGTTCGGGCATGCCGATATCGAGCAGAATAACGTCCGGGCGTAGCTGTTCTGCCGCCTGGATTCCTTCCAGACCACTATTCCGCGTGTACACCTCGTAGCCTTTCAGTTCCAGCAACATCCCTAGCGTTAAGGTCGCATCCGGATTATCATCGATGACCAGAATACGGTAACGAACCGTATCTGGCGGCGATGGAGCTATGACAGGAATGGGCGGAGGAGTGGGCAAATAGGGCAGATAAATCGTGAACGTACTGCCCAGCCCCAGCCCGGCACTGTATGCTTCGACGCGTCCTTCGTGTAGTTCGACCAGCCGCCGGACCAGCGTCAGGCCCAGACCCAGACCGCCCTCTGAGCGGGCAACAGAATTGTCAACCTGTACAAAGACCTCGAAAATCGACACCAGCTGATCCGCCGCCAGCCCGATACCATTATCCCGTATCTGGAGTACCACGGCTTGTCCATAGAACACGTCCTCCTGAGTTTTCAGTGTCAGTTCGATCTGTCCATCGACTTTCGTGTATCGAACGCCGTTCATCAGTAAGTTCGTAATGACCTGGCTTAGTCGCAGAGCATCGGCCTCCACCCGAACAGGACTGTCGGGAAGACTCAGGCGTAGCTGGCGACGACGCTCCTGGAATTGAGGACTCACAAGCTGAGCTACTTCCGTGACCAGTTCAACCAGATCCAGCGATTCCTTCTTCAACTCAATTTTACCCTGACTGATGCGACTTACGTCCAGTAAATCATCCACCAGCCGCACCAGGTGGTCCGTTTGCCGGTTCATCATGGTCAGCGTATCCTCCCGTCTCCGATGATCCGTAGTATTTAGCGACAGAATTTGCAGGCCATTGCGAATCGTCGCCATCGGATTACGGAGCTCATGGGCCAGCATGGCCAGAAACTCATCCTTGCGACGATCCGCCTGCTGGAGTGCTTTTTCCGCTTCCTTCCGCTGCGTAATGTTCAGAGCGGCACCGGTTACAAATTGGGCCTGGCCGTTTTCATCCCGCATTACTTTACCCATGTCTTTCAACCAGATGACGGTCCCATCGGGCCATTGTATCCGAAAATCCAGGTTAAACTCCCGTCCCTGCGAAAGGCATAACCGTACCTCTTCCTCCACCATGGCCCGATCATCGGAATAAACGGCATCAATAAACGTCTGTTGCGGAATGATCTGGGTTTCGGGAGATAAACCCAGTAGCTGACTCATACTGGGGTCAAGCATGTTGTCATTCGTCTCCAGCCGATAGTGCCACGTTCCGATTTCTCCCGCGGATAAGGCTAACTGCAACCGTTCTTCGCTATCCCGAAGGGCCTTTTCGACCCGGACGCGTTCGACGACCTCCCAGGTACGCTCGCCCACTTCCCGGATCAATTCCCGTTCTTCGCTGGTCCACGCTCGGGGTTTAGTACTGGCCACTGACAGCACGGAAACCAGTTGCCCGGCTTTAATCAGTGGAACCCCTACAAAAGATTGGACGGCAATGGCCGCGTAGGACGGATGCGTTTCCGGTAACCGGTCATTCGAGCAGAAATCCTGCCCCTGTTGCAGTACTTCCATCAGGGACTGTACCAGACTAAAGGTATACGTTCCGACCAGACTGGCCCCTTTCCCGCGGATGTAATCCCGTTCTACCCGTATCCGCTCCAGCGGCACCTCGATGCGGGCGTAGCAGGTTCGATCTGCCCGTAACTGTTCGCCCAGTAAACGGCAGGCTTCTCCCTCGATTTGAACCGGGTCCGTCAGCGGTCGTAAGGTATCGTTCAGTTTAAGTAAAAAGCTTTGTCGCTCTTCGCTGTTACGCAGGTTTTCTTCCGCTTTTTTACGTAAGCTGATATCGGAGAAAAAACCGCGAACCGCTCCGGACCGTACCCTACGGCCCGCACCTCAAACCAGCGGCCTACGGATGAAGCAAACTGTTCAATGTGCAGGGGTTCCTGCGTTCGCACGACCCGTTCGTACAGCGGTACCGTGGGGTCCATCACGGGTAAGATTTCACTCCGCAAACGACCGACTACTTTTTCATTGGGAATGCCCGAGTGCCGTTCATACGCCGGATTTACTTCCAGGAAACGAAAGTCAACGGCTTCGCCGCCGGGCGTACGAACGAGTTCACAAAGGGCCAGCCCTTCTTCCATGGATTCAAACAGGGTACGTAATTTCTTCTCCGACTGTCTGGACGTTGCTTCGGCTTTGGCTCGTTCGGTAGCAGCCCAGGTACGTTCAGCCGTTTCTTCCAGTAGAGCCAGTTCCTGAGGACTCCAGGCATGTGCTTCCGGGAAATGAATGGTAATCATGGCTACTAACTCCCCTTTTTTGACCAGCGGAATATTCGCCCAGGCCTTGAGGTTGAAGCGTTCATACAGGGTTTTTTGTTCGTCAGAAACGTATTCATCCTCAGACACATTCGTTCGATAACTCATTTTGCCAGAAGTCCACTCCTCGATTACTTCCGGGGCAAAATCAGAGAGCGGGAAACACTTACCTGCCAGGTCTAGCTCACCCGGAACAAAATCCGTAGCAATGACCTCCAGGGTTTTATTGGCAAGAGCCTCCGTATACGAAACCCGGCTGGCCTGCAGGTGTTGTCTGAGTACCCGGATGGCCTCCTGCTGAATGCTCCGGGGTTCGGCCAAATCCCGAATGGCATCGCTTAGTTGCAGCAAAAAGGCTTTTCGTAGCTCACTATCCCGCAGGGCAGCTTCGGCTTTTTTCTGCTCGGTAATGTCGGTATACACCAGAGCGAACTGATCACCTTCCGTGGCGTACACGGAAACTTTGTACCAGCGGCTGGTCTCTTTGAAATAGTGTTCAATCTGAGCGGCCTGCCCGGTATCCACAACCCGACTGTACGCTTCAATCCACCAGTCATCTACCGTAGGAAACAACTCGCGACAGGTATGGCCCAGAGCCTGTTCGATGGGTAAGCCAACCAGTCGTTCAAAGGCAGGATTAATTTCCAGAAACCGAAAATCGATTCCTTTGCCCGTGTCGTCCCGAATCAGTTCCAGTATTTCAAAGCCCTCCTCCATGGAATTGAATAGCTTCTGATACTTATTGGTGGCCTGCTGGGCAATCTCCTGCATCAGTTGCAGATGCTGGTGTTCGATCTCCTTTTTTTCATTGATGTCGATATTGACACCCAGCCACTTTTTTACGGTACCATCGGTGTTAAAAATCCGGGTGGCCCGTACGTTGGTCCAACGCCAGCCTCCGTCGGGTCGCTTCAGGCGGAATTCAGCGTCAACGGATCTATTCTGTGCCACGGCATCCTTCCATTGTTGAAGGGCATAGGGCTGATCGTGAGGATGGACCGCGGTAATCCAGCCCTCGCCCAGCCAGTCTTCCAGACTCTGGCCCGTATAGGCCCGCCAGCTGGGTGAATCACTGACGACCACACCCTGAGCATCGGTCTCCCAGCAGGCCTGGGCGAAGGATTCAATCAGGCTCTGATAGTCCTTCGCGTGGTAGGATGCAGCGAATCGGCAAAGTCAGAGAGGTAAGGGGTAGTCATACATTGGGGGATTGAGTATTGGGCGGTTCATACGCATGAATGATCAGGTCTTTCCTCACGTCAGTGAGGGCATTAGCGGAGCCCTCTTTGTAGGGTAGTATCGGTATTACTTCGACGTATCTCTCCTTAAACGGTTTAGCCTGGCAACCATTATGGGGTATAGCGATCAATTTCAAAACTCCGTACGCTCAACTCCGCATACGGGTCAGACGGTGCATTGGTCAGCAGGGCCAGGTTAAATTTAGCTACATTCGTGAGATCAAGCGGCGTTTCCCCACCCGTAAATGCTGAAAAATAAAGGGTACATGTTCGGTACCGCGAACAGGCCGGAAGCGTACTATGGGGATGCACCCCACCATGCGTACCCGTTTGACGCAACTGTACTACCACCGGCACATTGGCCCTGTACCGGATTCGCACCCACCGGCTCTGGCTTAAATCCACTTTCCTGGCTTCTTCGCCCCAGGGCGTACGGGGGTCGATGGGGAACGAAAGTTCGCCATAGCTTTTCACCTTAAATTTGACGTAGGCTTCTACTCGTCCCCGTTTCCTGACCAATGCCTGCCGCCCCTGCATGGGCTGTAGCTGCTGCGTTTGCTCATCATGTCCGCTTAGCCACTGCGAGAATCCGTCGAGAACCAGCAGAGAGGTAGTTTGAGCCAGCAAAGGACTCGCCTTCACCAGCAAACTCAGGAAAAAAGCAGGAAAATCCGCATGAATGGTTCAACTAGGATATTCGTAACGATGAATAATGGCCCGCTCCGTTTCGCTCAGGTCTTTCCGGTACGCCAGGCAAATCAATCGTTCAGCCCGAAAACCGGGCTCGTTTCCGGATACGTTCGGACGAGCAAAGATTCATTCAGGCGATCATGGCTACGGCTACCAAAGAACGGTAATTATCCTATTACTAAAGAAGGAATTGCGGCGAAAGACCGACCACTCCGGTTAACTGGCTATCATTTGACAACGAGATACGCGTATCATTCCGTACCGTTTCAACCGATCCCGGCTGGAGGTCAGACGCCTATCGGAATCTACACCCGCTATACACCAACCCCTATCCATGCACTTTTTACCCGATACAATCGTTTTTCTGACGCTTTTACTTAGATCAATGCCTGCAATGGATTGATTATTCTTATTCAGAAATGCGGCGGGTCAATTGTGACTAAAAGAGCGAACCTTACATTCCAAACTGCCTGTTCAAATAGAATTCATTAGCTTTTCCCAACGTACTGAAACCCACATTGACTGGGTTATTTCGTAGCTGATGATCAATCCGCTATCTACTACTACCTGGCTCCGGTGCGTTACGTTTTGAGTCAAAATTATTTTCAATACATTAGCGTCTATAGGGATCCGTTCGTAGTTTACAGGCGTACGTATCGCTTATGCCGGGATACGTACTGCGTTCTACTTCTAAACTTCGACTCTATGCGTTTGTATTCCGGACTCCTGGCCCTGTTTGTATGGCTTTGTTTCGCCTGTCATTCATCAGAATCTTCTACTGAATCTACTCTTAAAGAAGGACGGGTAATTCTTCGGGGTAAAATCAAGGCTGCTAAAAATCCCCTTCTGTATTTTCCTGTCACGGAACACTTATACGACATTAAAGAGGATCGTTTACTGACAGAAGGACGCGTAGATCAGGAAGGTAATTTTCTGATTCAATTCGATCTGGATGCTCCCAAAGTTTTGAAAATTTTAGGTCGGGAAGCGTACGTAACGCCGGGCGAAACGGTAGATCTGGCCATTACCATTCAAAAACCCTACGCAGGCTTCGAACGGGTTCTGTGGGAGGTTCAGGCTGACTTTCCGGGCAATTACCTGTATTTTAGTGACACAACCCTTGCTCCCGTCCCTCCCCCACCCAGTCTTTCTGAAAGCAAGGGTGTTAAGAGCCTTTTAGCCCAAAAGCAATCCCTGATGAATCAGCGAGTCAGGGCCGATTCTGCCGTGGATCACTACGCCGGGCAAGCCTTGTCACCCAACTTTCAGCAATGGTTAAAAATGAACAACAAATACCAGTATTTAAGTGCGTTGATGAGCCACCTGCCGATGGAAGACGATGGTACTTTTAAATCGTATCCCGCGGAATATTTACAGGATTTGAAAGATTTTCCCTGGAATACAGATACCCTGTACAGCGGTTTGCCTGATTATTATTACAGTTTATCCGCGTACACCTTCCAGGTACTTGCTCCAAGGAATCTGGATGAGGTCATTCAGCTGATCGATCACCAGTATACCGGTCGTAACCGCGAGTATTTGTATTACGGCGTTATTCTTGAGCATCGCCGCACCCTCTGGGGTATCAAGAATCCGGAAGAATTTAAGCGAACGCGTAAAAATCTTTCGTACCTCTACAATCAGGTCCACGATGAACGGTTTACCTCATTACTGCACCAAATCGATAATGGGATTCCCGCGGAAGTTCCCTTTACGGATTCGGTTAAAAATTTACTCTTGACGGATATTAACGGTAAGGAATTCCAGTTGGGCGAAGTATTGAAACAGGTAAAAACGCCTTTTGTCTACGTAAACTTCTGGGAATCTGAATGTAAGCCTTGCATGGATGATTTTAAATTTTACGAAGACTTCGCCCATTCGGAACTTACCTCCCAAATTACCTACCTGATGTTATCCTCTGATCCGGACGAAAAGCATCATAAATGGGTCAATACCCATTCCCGTTCCAAACTTCCCCAGCAGTTTAGTTACCGGTTTAAAGGCGACGGTTATCAGGTCACCAAACGGGCTTTTAACATTCGAATGCAACCTCGCTATACCATCGTTAATGAAAATAACTTGCTTTTTTTAAATGTTCCCGCCTTGAATCGTTATCAACGGCTCAGTACGTATCTTAAAATAGCCAGTATCTAATGAAATGAACTTTCAGGTTAGATCGTTTGGTTAGTTACTGACCTCAGCCATTGGTTCAGGTTGCTACAGGCCGTAGGGAGATATTGATTCAGGTTTTCTGCTATGCGTCACACTCTGTATTTTTGTTAATGAGTTCACAAGCCCGTCTGTTTACGGACGGGTTATCGTTTATTGCACACCTCAATCCTGCATACCCTGTATATTTGTGTCCATCAGATGACCAGCGCCTAGTGCTCTGGCACTGATTAATTTGCCACCTCTACTAATCCGCCATGATTCAACCAGCCATTCCCAGCAATGAATCCGAACGCTTAGCAGCTTTGGAGGAATACAAGATTATGGATTCCCTGCCCGAAATGGCCTACGAC
>NZ_NMPS01000147.1:0-168708 GCF_002261125.1 Siphonobacter sp. BAB-5385
AACTGGAAACTGGAAACTGGAAACTGGAAACTGCTGCGGCCGCGCTCACAACCCCTAATATCCCTCCCACCAACGTTCGGTAGAATAGTTACCTCCAATCGGCACTAGCTCACCGATTCGGGGCGTGGTAACCAGTTGTTGAACCTCTTTCGCTTTTTTTGTCATCCGCTCGATGGGCTCTTTCCAGGGGTGTAAGGCCAGCGTAAACTTGCCCCAGTGTACGGGCATCAGTACTTCGGCCTTTAAATCCTTGGCGGCCTGAACCGTTTCCTCGGGCATCATATGGATGTAATGCCACATCAGGTTATACTGCCCGCATTCCAGCAAAGCCAGATCAAAAGGACCGTATTTTTCACCAATTTCCTTAAAGTGAGGGCCGTATCCCGAATCTCCCCCCAGGAAAATAGTCTGCGTAGGTGTTTTTAACACGTATGAATTCCAGAGCGTCTGTCCGCGTTTGAGTCCCCGACCGGAAAAGTGTCTTCCCGGCGTAGCGGTCAACTGAAGATCATCCGAGATTTTCCCGGCTTCGTACCAGTCATATTCAGTAATGGCTTCCGGTTTCACGCCCCAGCGTTCCAGGTGTGAACCTACGCCCAGAGCCACGTGAAAATGTTTGGTTCGGGAAACCAGTTTGAGAATCGTATCATAATCCAGGTGATCGTAGTGATCGTGGGAAATAATGATGGCATCCAGCTCCGGGAAATCGTCTGCTCCGTACATTTCCGTACAGGGATAGGCCTTCGAACCCACAAATTGAAAGGGTGAGGTTCGGCCGCTGAAAACCGGATCTACCAACAGATTTTTTCCGTTAACGCGAAGGAAGTACGACGAATGTCCAAACCAGACCAGCACGGGTTCCGTACCGGTTAGCGTTTTCAGATTGGTTTTCACCGACGGTAAAGGCCGTTCCGGCTCCCGCCCTTCGGTGGGTTTGAAATAGGCGGCGATGAGCTTAAACCAGGAAGATTCCGGGTTCATCATCGGCGTTTCGAGCGGATACTGAAACGTGCCATTTTTGTAATTCGGCGAATGCTTAATTCGTTCGAGCCGGGCTCCCGAAGCCGTCCCTCCGAAGGTGGGCAACTGCAAGACGAGTACCGTAATCAAACCTAAAAACACAAGGGTACTCAGCAGAATAATCATGCCTTTTTTAAATTTTTTCATGGGGGAATAGTGAAAGTCCAACGCTTTCCAGACGACGTAATTCTCAATTCGTTAAAGTAGTTCCTTCCGACAAATGGTGCTGGGCCGCCATTCGTTGGGCCATCACACTCACTACGATCAATTGCAGGGCATGGTACAACATCAGCGGTAATAACAGAATCCCTAACGCCGCACTATTGGTAAAGAGAACTTTAGACATTACGGTACCGTGCACCAATGACTTTTTCGAGCCACAAAAAACCGCCGTAATGCGATCTTCCCGATTGAATCCCAGTAGATTACAGATACCCGTAATGATGAAATAACCCGTAAAAAACAAAGCTAACATTCCTCCACTCAGCATCAACAAATCACCCCAGCTGAGGTTACTAAACAAGTGCTGATCGAATGATTCACAGAAAGCCGTATAGACAATGATCAGAATGGTCGTCTGATCGAAATAACGAAGAAACTTCTTCTTACTCTCGGCCCAGGCTCCACCGTATTTGTTGAGTACAATTCCCACAATCACGGGTAACAGTACCTGTAACATCAGTTTACCCATAATGTCGCCCAGGTGATTTTCGCCCCCTTCCCCTGCCGTATTCACAACCTGCATCCAGAGCGGCGTAATAAACACACCCATGATACTGGAAATGCTGGCGTTGAAAATCGCCGCCGGAATGTTTCCCTCCGCAATGGAGACCATCACTACGGAAGAAGATACTGTTGAGGGTAAGGTAGACAGAAAAAATACGCCCATCCACACCATTTGGTTGTCGGCATTTTCCAGAAAGGTTTTGGCGATTAAGACCAGCACCGGGAACAGGATAAAGGTACTAACGTGGACGACAATATGTAACCGCCAATTGGTAAGACCAGCCTTTAGTTTTTCCTTACTCAGTCGTAATCCGTAAAAAAAGAAGATCAGCGAAACACCGTAGTTAGCCAGATTGGATAACGAAAAGGTTCCTTCTCCCAGTCCACCTTCGGGCCAGAGATACGCCAGGAGAATCATTCCCAGCAGGGCCAGAATGAACCCGTCCAGGCCAATTTTACTGAGCAGTTTCAAGGGATTGAACGAACGGGAAGACGCGGATACATTCGACATAACAGAGCAGTTTGTGGGATACTTTTCCTGATTTAGTATCCGATTCTTTTCAATAAGATCATACCGACGAAACTTCGGTTGCGATCCAGTCATTCAGAATTAGCTACAAATAAGCGTTCAGCTAACCATTTGTGAAGCAGAAATCTAAAAATAAAAGCAGGATGCGATTCTAGCCGCATCCTGCTTTTCAGTACTTTACCTTTATTGGTTTCTACATATTCGTCAGTAAGCCCCGACGACGCAGTAGTGGTTTGATGTCGGGTTCGGCTCCCCGGAAGTTTTTGTACAACTTCATGGGCTCGTCCGTACCGCCGCGTTCGAGTACGTTTTTCCGGAACGATTCCGCCGATTTTTTGTCAAACAGACCTTTTTGTTTGAAAACCTCAAACGCATCCGCATCCAGTACTGCCGACCAGATGTAGCTGTAATACCCCGCTGAGTAGCCGCCCGAGAACGAGTGCTGGAAGTACGTACTCCGGTAGCGAGGCGGAATCTGCTCGATCAGGCCGATTTTATCCATGGCATTCTTCTCGAACGTCAGTACGTCGCTGGGTGTTTGTCCGGGAGCCAGCGTGTGATACGCCATGTCAAGGATGGAAGCCGCCAGGTATTCGCTGGTCAGGAAGCCCTGATTGAACAGGCTACTCTTCTTAAGTTTCTCGACCAAAGCGTCCGGAATGACTTCGCCCGTTTGGTAATGTTTGGCGTAAAGCTTCAGCATTTCTGGCTCAGTAGCCCAGTTTTCCATGATTTGCGAAGGTAGCTCCACAAAGTCACGCGGCACCGACGTTCCGGACAGACTCCCGTAATTGACGTTCGACAGTAAGCCGTGCAGGGCGTGACCAAATTCGTGGAAGAAGGTCGTCGTCTCATCCATACTCAACAGAGCCGGAGCGTTGCCTACGGGTTTCGAAAAGTTACAAACGATGGATACAACGGGAGCGATAAACTTCCCGTTTTGCACTTCCTGCTTCCGGTAGCTGGTCATCCAGGCTCCACCGCGTTTGCTGGCCCGGGGGAAGAAATCCATGTACATGATACCCACGTGCTTGCCATTGGCTTCCTTCACTTCGTACGCCATCGCTTCGGGGTGATATACCGGCAGATTGGCAAGAGGCGTGAACTTCAAGCCGTACAATTTTTCACAGAGTGTAAAAATACCCTGCTTCACATTTTCCAGCGAGAAATACGGACGTAATTCTTCTTCATCGAGGTTGTATTTTTCCTTGCGAAGTTTCTCGGCGTAGTACCGCCAGTCCCAGCCCGCGAGTTTTTCGTTTTTACCCTCTTTGTCCATCAAAGCCTGTAAGTCAGCGGCTTCTTTTTTAGTCACGGGTACGGTAGCCGTCCACAGCTGGTTCAGCAGTTCGTTCACTTTCGCGGGCGTTTTGGCCATGCTTTCTTCCAGCACGTACGCCGCGTGGTTTTCGTAACCCAGCAACTGAGCCCGTTCGGCCCGTAGAGCGACGAGCTTGGCAATGATGGCTTTGTTATCGCGGTCGTCATTATGATTGGCCCGTTCGATATACGCCTTGAAGATTTTTTCCCGCAGCGAACGATTATCCGCGTATTGCAGAAAAGGCATAACGCTCGGATTTTGCAGCGTAAAAACCCATTTGCCGGCCATATTCCGCTTTTTAGCTTCGTCGGCAGCGGAGGCAATCAGTGATTGGGGTAAACCGCTTAAATCGGATTGCTGATCGATCACCAGCGTGTAGGCGTTGTTTTCACCCAGCAAATTCTGACCGTATTTCAGCGTCAGCAGGGATTGCTCCTGGTTGATTTCCCGCAGACGAGCCTGTTTATCGGGCGAAAGAGCCGCTCCACTCCGTACGAAATTCTTGTACGTTTTTTCCAACAACATGAGTTGCTCGGGCGTCAGTTTCAAGGATTTCCGCTGATCGTATACGGCTTTCACCCGCTTGAACAGATCGGGATTTAACTGAATATCATCCCGGTGCTTCGACAATTGGGGAGCCAGTTGCTGAGCGATCTTCTGAATTTCATCGTTCGTGTTGGCCGAATTCAGATTGTAAAATACGGTACTAACCCGATCCAGGATTTCGCCACTGTTATCCATGGCTACGATGGTATTCTCGAACGTGGGCATATCCCGACGGCGTACCAGAGCCTGAATTTGAGCGGCCTGTTGCCGCATGCCTTCTTCAAAAGCTGGCTGGAAATGTTCCGTACGAATTTTGTCAAAAGGGGGAACACCAAAGGGCGTCGTATAAGCCGCCAGAAAGGGATTGTCCGTAGCCGGACGAGGCTGTCCGAACGCCAGTGTTGCAGTCACCATGAGCGGGAGCAGAAGTTTCATTCGTAACGCGTTGTTGATGCTGAAAAAAGAAGCAAGGTACGGCTGAAAAGCGAGTCGAACAACCACCGCTTTCGCCAATGGTAAAAGCTATATCGCCTGATTTCTGTCATACTAAGTAAAATACCTGCCATACGTCTAAAATATACCTACCTACTTATGACTCATTTTACCTTCACATCAATTAGTTTAATAAACCCAAATATTAACGTATTTCTTACAGTATCTACCAAAAATATACTTAAGCATTTTAACCTTTTAACTTATCTTTTTTATGACAAAGAAATTTGCAGCTGAGTTTGTAGGCACCTTATGGCTGGTTCTGGGCGGTTGCGGCAGTGCAGTACTGGCGGCCGCTTTTCCTGAAGTGGGCATTGGTTTGGTGGGCGTATCCCTGGCCTTTGGTCTTACGGTAGTTACAATTGCCTACGCTTTAGGTCACATTTCAGGGGCTCACCTTAATCCTGCCGTTACGTTCGGATTTCTCGCCAGTGGCCGATTCAAAGCCAGCGAACTCATTCCTTATTTACTGGCTCAAATCCTGGGTGCCATTGCTGGAGCGGGCATTCTGTATCTGATCGCCAGTGGTAAAGCCGGGTTTGATCTAAGCGGCGGATTTGCCGCCAATGGTTATGGTACACATTCGCCCGGAGGCTACTCTTTACAGGCTGCGTTTGTAACTGAATTTGTCATGACGTTCCTGTTTCTCATCATCATTTTGGGAGCTACCGACGTAAAAGCAGCGAAGGGTTTTGCCGGTCTGGCCATTGGTTTAGGACTGACGCTGGTTCACCTGATCAGTATTCCGGTAACGAATACCTCCGTAAATCCGGCCCGTAGTATTAGTCAGGCTCTTTTTGTGGGGGATTGGGCGATGTCTCAATTATGGCTATTCATCGTGGCTCCTATTGCTGGAGCTATCGTAGCGGGAATTTTCTACCGCTTTGTATACAGTGAAGCTCCACGATTCTCGGATGATAAAATTCAGAAAGAACTGATTGAAGATAATCAGTAAAAGCAGCTACGGCTTCATACAGAAAAGGGTACGTCTTTATGGACGTACCCTTTTCTGTTGCTTTATGTTTTCTTACTTCAACCCTTCCACTACTTCGTTGAGTAGTTTCTTGCCGGGCATGTCGAGCTGGTATTCCCAGTACATGACGCCCGCCATCCCCTGCTTTTTGATATAGTCCATTTTGTATTGCATGGACTCTTCATCGCAGTAGGAAATGAAGGATTTGGTTTCCGGATTCCAGAGGTAAGGCACTTTCGCAGCCTCGTCCCAGTGACGGATATAGCCGTTTCTATTGATGTATTGGTCCGTCAACTCCGTGTAGCTGGTGAAGGAATGTTTGGTATTGGTTGTCGGTTGAAACAGCCCGTTTTGCTCGGGCTTCACGTTCGTCCAGCCGCGACCGTAGAAGGGTACACCCAGTACAATTTTGCTGATGGGTACCCCTGCTTTTACGTGACCTTTGACCGCATCGTCCGAACTGTTCCGCGAATGATCCCCTAACTTAGACTGGTACAGTGGACTGTGATGCCCCGTTACTACATCATTGCCATGGTACAGATCGTAGGTCATGATGTTCACGTAATCGAGGTATTTCGCCGCCTTGCCCAGCTCCGTATGACTGACGAAAGCTGTATCACCACCGGTGGCCGAAGTCAGCAAATACGGATTGGATTTCAGTCGCTTGTTTTTCTTTTCCTGGGCATCCAGGTGTTCGCGTAGGGTCTTCAACAACAACGTATAATTCTGCTTGTCTTCCGGACGAAAAATGTTTCCGGCTCCGACCTGAGCGGGGTACTCCCAGTCAATATCCACGCCATCGAGGTGATACTCATTCAGGAGTTGCATACAGCTTTTGGCAAATTTCTGACGGGCCGGTTCATTCACCGAAACGTCCGAAAAGTACTTGCAACCGCCCCAGCCCCCAATGGAAATGAGCAGTTTCAAGTCTTTATTGACGCTACGCAGAGCATCCAGAGCTTTGAGCGTTTTTACGTCGCGTTGGTTCAAAGGAGCCAGTACACCTGCCTCGTTAGGTACGGCAAAGGCAAAATTGATGTGCGTCATTTTTTTTGCATCCGCTTCCAGGCTTTCCCTGGTCCAGCCACCGCCCGTCACGTAACCGATTACTACGTATTTTTTGGATTGCCCGAAGGCCCCTGCCGTACAAAAGAACAGCATTAGGATTAGAGAAAGATATTTAAGCATGTGAAGAAAGTTTAGTGGATAAAGGTACGCCGTATTCTGCAGTATGAACCAGATCAGTCACCGAATAACAGCCTTGTCCTGTCTCCTGCTTCATCTAAATCCGATCTAACCATCCCCTATACATGAATAAGATTTTACTTCCTCAAAATCTTATTCACCAGCCTTTTTGCATATAAATACACAGTTTAAAACTATACGTCATAGCTATTTATACTCCGCTTTTGCACCTTTATTAGGATATTACTTACTTGTCGACATTATATTGAATAAGACTTTTTATCTAACCTTTGGGCTCCCTGTATGAAGCACGTATTACTTCTGTTTTTTCTCATCTTCTTTCATGCCACAACCTTTGCTCAACGCGTAGCTAAGGAAACCATTCAGGCGTTTACCAGTCAAACGGGTTCTTTTGTATCCATCAGCCCGGTTAATCAAAACGTGAACTTTATCCGTCTCCCCTCCGCACGGGCTTTAGTACTCCCAGGTAGCGACGTTCAGGATAAATCACTGGCATTCTTAACTCAACAGGCCAAACTCTACGGTATTCGTTCGGGTATGGATTTATTCAGTCCGCAGCAATCGCAAAAGGACCTTTACGGAATCGAACACATTAGCCTCCAACAGTTGTACGCGGGTGTACCCATCTTCGACGGCGTTTTAAGATTCCATTATGATCAGGGAGGGGCATTAACTTCCGTCAATGGAAATTTTATTCCGGGTATTAAAGTAAATCCGAAGCCCACGCTTTCGCAACAAATCGTTGAGGAGCGGGCATTGAAAAATATTGAGTTACCGACAGGCACCCAGTCGCCATTGAAAGTGCGTCAGTCAACCTTATATATTTTTCAGAAAGGGTTGCTGCAGGGCTATCCCGGAGCGATCCATCTGGTGTATGAGGTGGAAGTTACTAATGATGTCAATGTACGGGAATTTGTCTTCGTCGATGCCCATACGGGTGAAGTCGTAGAGCAATTTACGGGCATTCACGGGATTCATCGCGAGTTATCAGAAAACAACCGGTCTAACGTCATTTGGAAAGAAGGCGATCCTTTCCCGGGTTCGCTGAATAAATGGCAACAATCCGAAATCGAATCCGCTGGGAATATCTACAATCTGATGAAAAATGCCTTCGGCTACGTTTCATACGATAACAAAGATGCACCCATGCGAACGGTCAACAACGACCCGCAAATTGCCTGCCCCAATGCGAGCTGGAATGGCAGCACGACTAACTATTGCGACGGCACAGCCGCTGACGACGTCGTGGCCCACGAATGGGGTCATGCCTACACCCAATACACGAGTGGTCTGATTTACGCCTGGCAATCGGGGGCTCTGAATGAATCCTATTCCGATATTTGGGGCGAAACCGTCGATTTGCTTAACGGCTACATGGATGAGGATGAGAATCTTTCCGTACGAACGAGTTGCGGGAGTTCCAGCCGATGGCAGGTGGGAGAAAAAGCCACGGCTTTTGGCGGGGCCCTCCGCGATATGTGGGATCCTACCTGTCACGGAGATCCGGGAAAAGTTTCCGATCCACAATACCGCTGCATTCCCTCCGACAGAGGAGGTGTACACGCAAACTCAGGCGTACTCAATCACGCCTACGCCCTGCTTGTTGACGGAGGTACCTATAATGGCTATACGATTAACGGCATTGGCCTAACCAAGGCCGCTCATATTTTCTGGCGGACACAAAGGGTATACCTGACCCGAACGAGCGATTTTACGGTCCAGGCTAATGCCCTGGAAGCCTCGGCTAATGATCTGATTGGCATCAATCTAAAAGCCCTTTCTACGGCTTCGAATGATCCTGGCTTCTCCGGACAAACGATTACCTCGAACGATGTGGAGGAGCTCGGTAAGGTTATTAAAGCCGTTGAATTACGACTCGCGAATACTGACTGCGACTTCACCAGCCTGTACAAGCCCGTTGCCGATAATTGCGACGGCTCCCTGCCCGGTAAAGCGTTTTTCTACGAGGATTTTGAAAGTGGTATGGACGGCTGGACGGTCGCTACCCTCGACACAAACGGTACTTTCACGCCGCGTCAATGGGAGGTAAAATCCACTTCACTAGTAAATCGCCCCGGACATGCCGCGTTTGCAACCGACCCTAATTCGGGCGACTGCTCAACGGTATCAGAAAGGGGCGTTCTTCGTTTGTATAGCCCCACCATTACCATTCCGGCGAACGCTTCTGGCCCTTTCAACCTGGCTTTCAAGCACTACATTGCACTGGAACCAGATTACGACGGAGGGAACATCAAATACAAGATTGGTGATGGGTCGTGGACACTGGTTCCATCCGATGCCTTCCTGGTGAATGCGTATCCTTCCCAATTGTTTACCAGTGCCCAGGACAATACAAATCCGCTGCAGGGCCAGTTCGCCTTTACGGGGGGAGACCGATCGAGCAATTCAAGTGGCTGGATTGAAAGCCGCATTGACTTAACAGCACTAGGGCTGGCTGCCGGACAAACCATTCAACTCCGTTGGGACATGGGTACCGACTGTGGCGTGGGTTGGTACGGATGGTACATTGACGACGTCAGTGTGTATTCCTGTGCCCTACCAGCCGTTCACTTTGCCCTGGCAGAATCGCAGATCAATGAAGCGGAAGCGACGACTCCCGATAACTGTCGTAAATACGTGGAAAAAACGATTGAAATCGTCATTGACAAAGCCCCCTCTCAACCCGTAACGGTTACGCTTCAGAACCCTGGCGGTACCGCTACTCAGGGAATAGATTATACGTTTTCCCCGACTTCGGTCACCTTGCAGGCTGGCCAGCTCTCCAAACAAATTACGGTCCGAATGTACAGCGATGGTAATGTGGAGGGCGATGAAACAATTCAGTGGCGGTATACGGTCCATGCAAATGGAGGGGATGGCTTTGCGGGAGGAACACTCCAAACCCACACGTTAACCATCCACGATAAGGAAATTGATCCGGAGAACTTTGGAGGCACCCTCTATTCGGCCAACTTTAATAATAGCCTTGAAAACTGGACCATCACCAATGGGGGAAATTCCAGCCCAACCTGGGAACGCGTACCTTATTATACATACAGTACGGGGGGCACTCGCTATTATCAAGCCCTGTACAACACCCCATTTTTGTTCGTGAATAGCAACGCCACGAGGGGCGATATGATGGATGAGATCGTGGAATCACCCCCATTCAATACCCTCGGATTCTCAGACCTGAAACTTTCTTTCGATCAGTATTTCCGCGTTTACAGGGGTTCAACTGATTACGATGAACAAGGGATAACCGAAATATGGGATGGGAATTCCTGGCAAACGTTAGATGTACAAACGGAAACTACCGGATCGAAAGGATCTTTTGGCTCTCCGAATACGAGAACGCTCACGATTCCTACTGCCTACGCCAATGCAGCGATGAAGATCCGATTCCGGTACCTGGCGAAGTTTGACTATTACTGGGCGATTGATAATGTAAAAGTGACCGGTACGCCACAAATTCAGACCTCCGTCAATACATCAGCACCGGATCAAAAGTACCTGGGCCCTAAAGCAACCGTTTACTTCTACGATCCTACTTCAGGGCGAGTGGTTACTAAAATTAAAAACCTGACGGATCATGATTACGGCTGTACCACCGTAGCGGTGGATCGTCAAGGTACGGATGCGACTCCCTGGTTTGATACCTATAAAATCACGAATAAAACTTTTAAAATAACACCGACGACTAACAATCCCTCGGGCGAATACGAAATCACGCTCTACTACCAATCGGATGAGTTGCCTTCTTTCAACGGTGACCAGATTAAGTCCATGGGCAAAAGCACGGGTTCGATTGGCAATACGAATAATGCGTCTAATTCTTCGACTCAGAAATTTGCCAGTTCCGCCTTCTACGGCCATTATGCGTTCAAATCTCGGTTTCAGTCCGGCTTTTCTGGATTTGGCATGTCGGATGCTCCGTTCGAAGGTGCCCTTCCCGTCACGCTGGTTGAATTCCAGGGCAAGTCTATTCCTGAAGGAAACCTGCTTCAGTGGAGTACAGCAAAGGAATCACAAAATGATTCTTTTATTCTGGAACGTGCTACGAAGGGCCAGGCTTTTGAAGCAATTGCCCGAATCCAGGGAGCTGGCAATGCCAACACGCTTCAGAGGTACCAGTATGTGGATCGTAAGGTTTCCAGCGGCATTCAGTATTACCGACTCAAACAAGTCGATTTTAACGGTGCCTCGACCTATAGCAAAGTGATTTCAGTAGACTCGCGTGTGCTACGTAATCTGGTGGGTTCACCCAACCCCGTCCACGCCTGGCTGACCATCAAACTGCCCGATGTTAAAACCGAAGCAGTCGATTTAATCGTGGTAAACGCCGTAGGCCAGCAGGTACTGCACCAGCAATATACCCAGTTGAAAGAGGGTACCCTCCAGACAGACCTGAGTCAGCTTCCTCCGGGAGTATACCGGATCATCCTCCAGGATGAAGTCGATCGCTATACGCTTTCCATCATCAAATACTGATGGGCATAAATCGTCCAAACAACACCCGCTGGTGAAGCCATTTCCTGCCTCCCCAACGTACAAAAAGAAAACCTCCCGAGCCTGCACTCGGGAGGTTTTCTTTTATTAGATCTTTTCCTGTTACTTAAGTTCTTTTTCAACACTCATGAGCCAGGTAGTTAGTTCCTCAGCGGCGGCATCCGTATTTTTCGTTTCCCAGTCCCCCGTTTCCTGCAACAGAATCGGCCAGTACATTTGCTTTTCTGCGTCGTATCGATAGGCGTAATACTGCCTCGATCCCTGGTCATTCCCCCGGTTTGTACGTTTACTAAAATGTTCGGCGTCTAATGCATTAATTTTAGAAGCGTACGTTTGTAGCACTACCGCCGAAATAGGTTCGCCCATTGGAGTAGTTTGCTCCATATTTTCCTGCACCTCACTTACCGTCAGGCCTTTATTTGGTTCGGCCCAATGCCAGCGGCTAGGATTTTGAAAAACCTGTATGTTTCCGGACCTGTCAATCAGGAACCCTTTTTGCTGTTTTCCCCAGGCCTGATTGGTGTACGTTACTTCAAAAAGTACCGCCTGGCTAATGCGTACGCCTTCTGTTTCCTTTTCACAATGGATAAAGGATAGAAGCGGGAAGATAAGACAAAGCGTACGAACGATTTTTTCATAGTCTCAGTAAGCTATTAGCCTTAAATATACTAGTATTCCTGTTACCCGTATAGAAAACAAAGCTTAAAAAACAGACTACAACTAATTACATCTACTCACATTTTCATTCGACTGTTCAATTGGAGAAACTGAAGCAACAAGACGGTCTTCGCATCTTTGATTTCGCCACTTCCCATCATTTGCAAAGCCTGGGGGAAAGGCAACTCCAGTACCCGAATGTCTTCTTCTTCCACTACCCCACCCCCTTGGTTGATCCGGTGTGTATCCTCGTATTCCGCAATGAAAAAATACAGGATCTCGGTAACCGAACCCGGACTCATGTATAACTCAAACACCCGCTCGGGTTGCGTGATGCGGTACCCCGTTTCTTCCTCCGTTTCCCGGCGGATGCAGTCTTCCGGGCTATCGGCATCGAGTAAACCCGCACAGGCTTCGATGAGCATACCGCTGGCATTGCCATTCACGTAGGTGGGCATACGGAATTGTTCCGTCAGAATGACCGTATTCTTTTCGCGATTATACAGCAGAATTACCGCTCCGTTTCCCCGGTCATAACATTCCCGCGACTGTCGCTGCCAGGAACCGTCTTTCTTAGGGTAATCGAAGGTGACTTTACGTAGGGTATACCAGTTGTCGGAAAGAACTTCTGTACTAACTACTTGAACGGTGTTCATAATGGGTCATTTTTGATGGTTGAACGAATGACACCAACAAAATTCGATCATTATTGATCAAAACCAAATTATTTCGATCAAAAATAAATTATATTTGTTCATATTCGATCAACTATGAACATTACCAGACAGAAACAGATACTTGAATTTCTGGCCGACGGAAACGAACGGAGTGTGAGTTTCCTGGCCGAACAGTTACAAACGTCTGAGATTACGATTCGCCGGGATCTGAATACGCTGGCCGAACGGGGCAAACTGATTCGTACGCACGGCGGAGCCACCCGGAATGACTTGCCCTTTGTGCCCTTTACTCACAAATCGGTCATCCATACGCAGGCCAAAAAGCAGATTGGACAGCGGGCGGCTACATTAGTAGAGGAAAACGACGTACTCTTTCTGGATTGCGGCAGTACCGTGCTGGCGATGGCTCCGTACCTCAAAACCTTCCGGAACCTGAAGATTATTACTAACTCTCTGCCTTTAATTTGGGAATTGCGGGAAGCTCCTCGGCTCTCCATCAATCTCATTGGTGGAGAGCTGGATGTACAGCGGCAGGCCGTACACGGTTCTGTAGCCCTGGAACACGTGGCTCGGTATCATGCCGACAAGGCGTTCATTGGAGTAGACGGTATTTCACTCAAAAATGGCTTGACGGCCCGCAGCGAAACGGAAGCTTCCTTTACCAAGGCCTTACTGGCCAACGCCGAAAAAAACTTTTTACTGGCCGATCTCAGTAAGTTCGAGCAGGACAGCTATCTGAAATTTGCCCCGCTTTCGGCCATTCATCACATCATTACCCGTACTGGGCTGGATGAAAATCTGGTGCAACAGTATCGGGAAGCCGGTTGCGAATGGATCGAAGCGTAAGCCAACAAAAAGGACCCCGGAAACGTCGCGTTTTCGGGGTCCTTTTGCAAGTAAATTCTCTTCAATACTAGATTTTACCCACCATATTTTCAGGTTTCACCCACTCGTCGAATTCTTCGGAGGTAAGGTAACCTAGAGCAATAGCCGTTTCTTTCAGCGTAGAGCCATTTTTGTGGGCGGTCTGAGCGATTTCGGCAGCTTTGTAGTAACCGATTTTCGGGTTCAGAGCCGTTACCAGCATCAGGGAGTTGTTGACGTGCTTCCTGATGTTTTCCGTCAACGGTTCGATGCCCACGGCACACTTGTCATTGAAGGCTACGCAAACGTCGCCAATCAGACGAGCCGAGTGCAGGAAGTTGTAGATCATCACGGGCTTGAATACATTTAGCTCGAAGTGACCGTTTGAACCACCAATGTTGATGGCTACGTCATTACCCAGCACCTGAGCCGCCACCATGGTCATGGCTTCGCACTGCGTCGGGTTTACTTTACCGGGCATGATCGAGCTGCCAGGTTCGTTATCCGGAATGAAGATTTCGCCAATTCCCGCCCGTGGGCCAGACGACAGCATCCGAATATCGTTACCGATTTTCATCAGGCTTACGGCAACCGTTTTCAGGGCACCGTGAGCTTCCACGATGGCGTCGTGAGCCGCCAGAGCTTCGAATTTGTTTTCAGCCGTTACGAAAGGCAGACCCGTCAGATCAGCAATGTGCTTGGCTACTAACTCGGAATACCCTTCGGGCGTGTTGATTCCCGTACCTACAGCCGTTCCACCCAAAGCCAGTTCGGACAAGTGTTCCAGCGTATTTTTGATCGCTTTAAGGCCGTGATTCAACTGCGATACGTAGCCGGAGAATTCCTGACCTAATGTCAGCGGCGTTGCATCCATGAAGTGCGTACGACCGATTTTCACGACGTTTTTGAACGCTTCCGCCTTGGCTTGCAGCGTATCCCGCAGTTTTTCGATGCCGGGGATCGTAATCTCGATCAGAATTTTATACGCCGCGATGTGCATGGCCGTCGGGAACGTATCGTTCGACGACTGCGACTTGTTCACGTCATCATTCGGGTGAACGAATTTTTGCTTGTCCGCCAGATCGCCGCCATTGACGACGTGAGCCCGGTACGCAACAACCTCGTTCACGTTCATGTTTGATTGCGTACCCGAACCCGTTTGCCACACCACCAGCGGAAACTGATCGTCGAGTTTACGGTCCAGGATTTCGTCGCACACCTGAGCAATCAGGTTCTTTTTATCTTCGGGCAATACGCCCAGTTCGAAGTTGGTAATGGCCGCTGCTTTTTTCAGGTACGCAAATGCCGCGATGATTTCTTTCGGCATTTTATTAATGTCCTGAGCAATCGGAAAATTCAGGATGGAACGTTGGGTTTGAGCTCCCCAATACACATGAGCGGGCACTTGCACTTCACCCATGGTGTCTTTCTCAATACGGTATTCCATGATTTATCGTTTAACGGTTCCGCGAGAACGCCTGGCCGCGAACAGAAAACGTTCCGCCAGGGGCTTACGCAATTCGCCGCAAAGCTACCAAGTGAATGGAACGGGTAATGGATTTTTCTGAAAATTTCTGGTGATTTCTTAATGGCGAATCAGTAGTCGCCGGGTGAGTGTTCCCCGATTGGTTTGCACGCGGAGCAGATACAGGCCATTGGCGAGGTTTCCTACAACGAGTCGACTCTCACGCTGGCTCGTCGATTGTTGCCGATGTACCCGACCTGTCTGATCGAATAGCGTAATCTGAGCGGGCTGAGCCTCCGAAAGCTGGATGAGTACCTCCTGAGCGGCCGGATTGGGGCTTAGTTGCACCGACCAAGGTTGCGGTTCTTCAACCCCCGTAGGCAAGGGCATCATCACCAACAACAGCGTCGTAACCTCTGCTGCTAACTGCAAGGTAGTACGCAGTCGGTAAACGTAACGGGAACCGGGAGCGACGGACTTATCCGTATACGTAGTACTGTTTGCGGGCAGTGTAGCCAGAGTCGTGAATGTACCCTGATTCTCCTGCCGCTCAAGTTTCATTTCCCGGGTATTCGGCAACAGACTCCAGCGGAGAGCAACTTCAAATAAATCCACGCTGGTAGCCTGAAGCGTCTGATTAGGCTGGTAGGGACCAATGGCTACGTTTTCGAAACAAAACGCATACTGCTCTCGCTTGTTGAGCAGATACGGACCTGTATACGCAATGGCGTGCCCCGTCGGAACGACCGGTGGCAGATACGTCAGCCGGGTGGCCGTAGCGGGTTTATTGAGGTACACATGCACTTTATTACCTTCAGCCCGCAGGGAATCTACGCTGCCGCTCTGTCCGTCCAAATAGATATAATCTTTCAGATACAGCGTGAATTGCTGCCCATTAAGCACGGAAGTACCAACGAATGATTTTTGTGCTACCAGCTCCTGGTCTATATCAAATTCGATGGTTAGCTGGGTCTGTTGGGTATTGGAATAATAGATTTTACGTGGATCGGGGGAGTTGATTTGCAGCGTATCCGTGGATCCGTAAAAATCCCGATTGACCATGCGATACAGATTATGGGCGAAAATGACGTTATCCTGAGCCCGGTAATGAATGCCATCGTGGCCCAGTAATCCCATGGTCGTAATGGTTCGTACATCGGGGTACAGCTGGGCGTCCGACGCTGGAAATCCCGGACAAAGGCCGATCGATCCCCCACCCCGGCGGGCTGAATCCCGGTTTGCGTAACGTATACCTTTTGCAAACCGGGGTAATCCTGTTTCCAGCTGCGGTACAGTTTATCAAATTGAGCGGGATACTCCAGCATTTGCGAAGATAAACCCCCAATTTCCGCCTCACCCTGCCGCCAGAAAATAGCCTTGACCTGATTCTGAACGCCTGCCATCATACTCCGGTGCAAAGCCCTCCCGTAATCGGTAGTCAGATCGGATGGATTAGCGGCGTTACGATCATTGAAAAACGTAATAGGCTGCCCCCCTGAACCATTATTGAGAATACAGGTGGGGATTTGATTATTCTGCCGGATCAGGCGTTGTAATTCCGTACCCCACACGCCAACGTTTACACTCAGACCATTGGCCACTACCCACTTGGGACCTTCCGAACCGTAATTGGTGGTATAGGTTCGACAAAATTCATTCTGCTGGGGATCGTATAAAATGTATTCGGGCCCTTCACCCCCGGCTACGGCATTCGACTGCCCGCTGATCAGGTACACATCGCCCGCGACCAGATTGACGCGGGTGGCATACAAGGTTGAGTCCCGGTTTTGACAAGGTAAATTTTAGCCTGGTATTGAACCGTTTCGGCTTTGATGGTTGGGTTGAGAGCAAAGAAAGCTCGTCCGTTCTGAAAACTCAGGTTTTGCGAAGCGTAGCGGTACAGATTCGATCCGCGAAAAATCTGAACGGAGATTTTAGTAACGCTGGCGTCGGTCACCGTACCAGCGATGGCCACCGTTCCTTCCGATTGCTCATTACGGGGAAAAAGCTGATTATCCGCTGGAAGTTTGGAGAAGGTTACCTGACCTAATACGGTCCCCAGACTCGCTATACTGAATATCCAGGTAAAAAATAGTTTCATAGAGTGGTTTTTGATGGGTATCGGGCGGGTGTTAAAAGCTAGTTACGCCCTTACAGTGCCCCTATGGAGACAACACCGGAAGTGAGCAAAGGTTAACACAATCAGAAAAGAAAATCCAGCATCAGCGTAGTACCGGGAAAGGCGGACTCAATACTACTAGGATAATTTGGCAAAAGCAGACAAGGCAGGCCTTATTCTCAGCTTTCCCGTATATATGATCGCTTGTTTGTGTCGTTACATTTGTAAATTCCCTTCGACATTTTCGTTAACTGCTTGTTCCTTATGCCAGGATTAAGGACTAATTTTGTTTTGTACCGTAACTAAACTCCCAATTACCGTGTCCGTTGCTCGTTTTTGTTCCGTTGCTATTATTTGGGGTTTATTTTCATTGCTCGGTTGCTCGCAAAGCCCCAAAGAAGCGGCTTCGAGCGTTGCCGTCAGTAACCCAGCCGTAGCGATCCTTAACGACAGTATCGCCAAACGATTCAATCCGGCCGAAGCCAGCCGGAAAGCCGGTCAGCTCGACACGTTTTTTCATAATCTGCACAACAGGTACGGTTTCAACGGAACCGTATTGGTTGCTCAGTACGGTAAAGTAATTTACAAAGGTGCATTCGGCTACAAGAACCTGACCCTGCGGGATACGCTTACCACGACGACGCCCTTTCAGCTCGCTTCCGTTTCCAAGCAGTTTACGGCCGTGGCGATCATGCAGATGAAGGAAAAAGGACTGCTTAACTACGACGATCCGGTTTATAAATTCATTCCTACTTTTCCGTACGATTCGTCCATCACCATTCGCCTGCTACTGACGCACCGTTCGGGTCTGCCCAGCTATCAGTACGGACTGGAAAAGTACTGTGACAAATCCCAACCACTCAGTAACCAGGAGGTAGTTGATAAGCTTTGTCTGTACAAGCCCGTTCCCTACGGTCGGCCGGATGTACGGTTTCACTACAACAACACGAACTATGTTCTCCTCTCCTACATCGTCGAAAAACTGAGCGGCAAGCCCTTTAGCAAATACGCCGAACAAAACCTGTTCAAACCCCTGGGCATGAACAACACCTTCGTGTATGACGGCACCAATACCAACCTGCTCATGGCTGCCGCGACGGGTTATACGGGCGGGAGACGATCGCTGGCTATTGACTACCTCGACAGCGTAACGGGCGATAAGAGTTTGTATTCCACTGCGGAAGATATGTTTAAGTGGGATCGGGGTTTATATTCCGAACAGCTCATTAGCCAGAAGACACTGGAAGAAGCCTTTCGACCAGCCAATGACGACGCCCGGCTCGTTACGCGGAACTACGGCTTCGGCTGGCGTTTACAGAAAATCCCCAACGATCAGTGGCTGACGTTTCATACCGGCTGGTGGCATGGTTTCAAGAATTATTTCATGCGAAACCGCCCCGATCAGAGTAGCATCATTATGCTTTCCAACGTAGCCAACAGCTACCTTTCGCAGGTAAAAATGGTACAGGCCATTCTGTATCCGGACAAAGCCCGGTTCTTCCTGCGGGGTGAAAACGTAGATCCCGAAACGGGTGATCAAATGCTGGCGGGCGAAGGGATGCAGGGCGGAGGCGACGTAACGCCGGAGCTTTCCCTTTCCGATCTCTACAAAATGCTACCTGTCGCTCCGGTGGTCAAACATAAGGTGGTTCACCGCAAAGGAAAGCAACACGTCGTGACCAAGCGGGGGGCAAAAGCTACAAAAGCCAAGGCCCCGGTCAAACGTAAGGCTCCGGCCCAGAAAAAAAGAAGACGATAACCCCAAGGCTGGTCCAGCGGAGACCAGCCTTTTCTGTACGCAAACTTTCCGAATTTATTTGCTATTTCAGCGGGTATCGCTGATCTTGCCAACTGTTCCGCCGCATTTCAGTATGCATCCATACGCTACTCCGCCAGGTAGTATTTCGCTGAAGCTGCTTTTTTAGAGGGAATCCGCTCATCCCTGCGTTTCAGCACCCCGCGTTCCCCTATTCATTGCTTTTCCATCAGGCATTAGTGTCATTCTTAACTACGAATGATGAAGGAACTCGTTTTGTTTGATAGCAATCCCATCTACTTTTTTATCCTGTCGCTGGGATTTCTGTTTATCCTCATCCAGTTGAACTGGCAGAAACATCAATCCGATACGGTGTTTCTAAGTACGTTGATTCTGATTCTCACCGTCTTACGCTTACCTTTTATTCTTTATAACCAGCAGATCAACATTGATGAAAGTTCGGTCATTACCCAAGCCATGACGTTATGGGAGCGGCCGATTTTCTGGCAGTCGGTGGATGGGACCACTTCCGGCCCTCTGAATAGTTACGTACTCTTTCTGGGAAAACTCCTCACGGGTACTTTTGATTATACGTCCTGCCGCATGGTTTGCTTGCTTCTCATCATCGGTACGCTCATAGCTTTATATAAGGCTCTTCAGTCTTTTTTCGATTCCCAGTCGGCTCGTTTATCGCTTACGCTGACCCTGCTCTTTTACGCGTATAATCAGACCCACGATTTCATTCATTACTCAAGCGAAATCCTGTCGATTTTTCTCTTCAGTATCAGCTTGTACATACTGGCTTCGATTCAGAAATCTCCGGGGGCGTTCGGATTTTTGCTGGGTTTTGTACTGGCTTTAGTGCCCTGGGCCAAGATTCAAAGCTTACCCATAGCCCTGGTTTTTACTGGCTATGGTCTGTACCTATGTTTTCAGATTCGAGCGTACAAAGGCATCCTTAACCTTGTGCTGGGAGCGACTTCCGTCACAGTACTGATTTTTGGCTTACTGCTCTATTACCAAGTTCTCGGCGATTTTTACCGGTATTACATTGAAGGTAACCTAGTGTATGGACAGGAAGTTAGTCTGTACCGACGGTTCCATCATTTGGTAGCCATGCTGGTGAAAGTATTCCCGTTCCGTGATTTCCTGATGATTAGTATTCTGCTCTTTCTGTTTGCCTTTCGCTGGTTCTGGAAACTCGAAAAATCCCTGCTTGTTTTTCTGTTTAGCTGGTTGCTGATTACGGCTTACACCATTGTGAAACCGGGTATGTTTTTCCATCATTATTTACTGTATTTCATTCCCTTTCTGACGTTCATCAATACGTTTTCACTCCATTCGATTACGCGAAATTTCTCCTACCGCACGGTTCAATTCAGTTATACCGTCGCTCTCGTTGTCGTGGGATCTTCCGTTTGGTGGACTTCCCTGATTCGGAACACTTCTTATACCAATGCGGAAGAAAGCAAAGACCTGGCTTCCAACCGAATCATTACTACGATTCATCAGTATTCCGGACCGGGTGAAAGTTTAGCCATCTGGGGCTGGTGGACCGAAGGGTACGTCATGGCTCAGATGCCGCAGGCCGTCGCCGAAAATCATTCCGTCCGTTGCACTACGGAAAGTCCGCTCATGGTGGATTATCAGCAACGGTATTTACACAACCTGAAAACCAATACTCCCGCCGTTTTCGTGGACGCCGTTGGTTCCCGGCACAACTTCCCGTTTGTGCATACCTCGGCCATTCATGAAAGTATCCCTGCCATTCGACGCTACATCCAGCGACACTACCAGTTTCTGAGTTGCGTGGAGGGCGTACGCATTTATATTCGGAAAGATCGTCTGGCGGCGGTTCAGCGAGGAATTCAATTCCTGTAAACAGATAAGGCTGACTTTCGGGAAAGCCAGCCTTTGATCAAAAGCAATTGAAGGTTGAACGGGTCGAACTATAAAGAAATGATACCCTTCCGGAAGCCCAGTAAAATGGCCTCGGTAGCGGAGTTGACGCCTAATTTCATATACACGCGTTTGATGTGCGTTTGAACCGTATTAAAGGTGATTCCACATTCACAAGCAATCATTTTGTAACTCATTCCCTGAGCCAGTAGCCCCAGCACTTCACGTTCGCGGAGGGTTAAGGCCGTATCAGGTAACTGGAGTTCGCGGGGCGACAGATAAAAGCGGCGAGACTGAGGTAAGCTAGACATGATGGTAGCTGTTAGTGCGTTCTGATGGTTTGGTCGCACTTCGCCTGTAGAGTGGAAACATCTTTCGATAAAAAAATACATCGTTCGATTATTTTACTACTAACTGTTTAATTTACAGCCGCTTTCCTGGCCTGTTCCTCCATGATTTTATTAAAACGAGCTCTTTCGGATTCGGATCTTATCGCGGGAATCAAAGCCGGCGGGAATTTGCGTCGTAACTGTGAAAATCGCCTCTACGAGCAGTATCAGTACCTGATTCGGGAAGCGACGTTTAAGCACAAACTGAGTCCCGATGAATGTGCCAGTGCCTATTCCGATGCCGTACTTACCGTCATCGAACACCTTACTTCCAATCGTTTTGAAGGCCGCTCAGGTCTGAAAACCTACCTCTATCAAATTTTTTATAACAAATGTGTTGACCTGGTTCGAAAAAATTCGACTAATCGGGAAAGTGTCCATCAGGGCGTATCGCTGGAGGATTTGGTACTACCCGACGAAACCCGAACGGTACTACAGAATCTGATGACGGAAAGTGACCTGACGCTACTTCGGGAACGATTGGCCAGTTTAGGCGATAAATGCCGACAGATGGTGCTAGCCTGGGGAGAAGGGTATTCCGACGAGGAGATCGCCCAGCACTTACAATACCAGACGGCAGCCGTAGCCAAAACCAGCCGCTTACGTTGTCTGGAGCGATTACGGGCCTTATACGCGGAATCCAAAAGCAGAAGATCGTAGGTGATGAATGAATTAGAACAAGTGGATCGGTTTTTCCAGGGTGAAATGCCCGAGACCGAGCGAAGAAAATTTGCAGAAGCCCTGAAAACCGACCCCGAACTTGCTTCGGCGGCAGCTTTTTATCTGCAAGCCCGCCAGGCGGCCCGACTGGAAGTACTGGCTGAAAAACGGAAACAATGGGAAGGGCAACCCCCTCGACCCATCGCACAGCGTTCCTGGCTCGGATACGCGGCAGGGCTGGCAGCCGTATTGCTGGTGGTACTGGGCCTGTGGTTCTGGCGAATGCAGGAACCTTCGCGGCGGGAGCTGGCCGATGCGTACGTAAGCCAGGAGTTACAAACCCTGGGTACGGCCATGAGTAGTCGCAGCGATACCCTTCAGCAGGGGATTGGCCTGTACAATCAGGGTAAGCTACCCCAGGCCGCTCAGCTCTTTGACGCCTGGCTGGTACAACATGCTACCGACAGCGACGCTCAACGACTGGCGGGCCTTACGGCTCTGCGACAGAAACACTATGATCAGGCCATTGAACACTTTCAGCAACTGAGTCGGCGAACCGATCTGTACGCGAATCCGGGTCCTTTTTACGAAGCACTGGCCCGTATCCAACGTAATCGTCCGGAAGATGCGGAAGCCGTAGAGTCTTTACTGAAGCGTGTGGTGCAGGAAGGCTTACCGGGTAAGGCCGAGGCTGTCGAATGGATGAAGTAACCCCTTTGATTCGTTTAACCTTAACTCCTATCTTCTATGCAAAATCAAGAGCCCGACCCCCATCGGGAAGAGCCCCTTCGCCGGGGCAAACCTATGGTCAGTTCTTTTCGTACCAAAGATGATTTCCTGCGTTTGTTCCGGGGGAATGCCAAGTACCGGGATATTGTAGAAGTAGAATCGGGAACGGGTTTCGCCTATCGGAACCGTCAGATTGTACAGATTGAATCCCTGGAATTGTTCGATGAAAAAGGGAATCGGTTTAAACTGACGACCCGCCAGCAATTACTCGACTTCTTCAACGGCAGGAATTACGAGATTTTGTTCAACCGAACGCTGACGGAAGTCGAACGGGCTAGTTGCTCGGCGTACCTCTACGATTTAAATCATAAACGGTATCAGATTCAGCGGACGGTTGAATGTGATTGTCTGGGACCGCTCACTTTTTTACTGGAAGGTGAAAACCTGCACGAGCTTCGGGGCATTAGTCAGGTAGAAGGCGTTCCCCCCAAACACGCTTCGACACAACCACCGGTAGGGAGGATGGAGACAGAACTGGACTATTGCACCTCCGCCGTAACCTGGGATCCTTCCGCCTGCGAGGTCATTGAATCTACGCGGGTCGATCCGGATCAGTATTCCCTGGAAAAATATAATCAATCGTCCGACGATACGACCGTAGCCATCATCGATACGGGGCTGGAAGACCGGGATTATCAGATTCCGTGCTGGTACCAGCAAGCAATTGATCCTTGCTCGAAAGGTACCGTAGCGGTGGAACAAATTGGCTGGAATTTTGCGTACCCCGACCTCGCACCGCCTTCCTCCGAGCACCTGCCGATTGATAACAACCTGTACCGACACGGTACTAAAGTGGCTCACATCATTCATCAACTCTCGCCCCGCACGCGACTGATGATTCTGAAAGTTTTCGATCAGGAGGGCATTGGCTCGCTTTCCGATCTGTTGTGTGCGTTAGCTTACGTGGTACGAAACAAAGCGAACATTGTCAACGCGAGTTTCGGGTATTACGGAGCGAAAATTCCGTTGCTGGAACGATTTTTCAAAACGCTTGATAAGGCTGGGGTGATGGTATTCTGTGCGGCGGGTAATCACGGGGATATAGACGGTACGCCGAAAGACATTTCCAGTACTTCGTTTTATCCGGCCTGTTTGGGGCTTGACAATATCATTACCGTTACGACCGTAAAACCAGGTCCGATCCGGAGGCCCCTACCCCGCCCCCTTGAGATTTTGCCAAAGCCTACCGTGATTGCTAAAAAGCAGCTGGTACCTTACGAAAACTACTCGAACCGATACGTTACGCTTGGCGTGCTAACGGAAGAGGGTAGTTTCCGCAACCCGTATCGTTCCTGCAAACAGGAGTCTGGTACCATTGAAGGTTCGTCTTTTGCCACGCCGTATGCCTTGGGATTGGCCGCCCGCCATTACGCCGCCATTCGGGCCGATTACGAGTCGGGCAACCTTTCGCTGAAAGCCGCGTACCTGAAACACCTGCCCCTACAAGTCAATGAGTCGTTGAAAGCCTACGTCGTTGACGGCCAGTATATCCCATATCGTCCCTAAACTACTCGCGGGTATTCTGTTCCTGAGTGGAGGGTCGGCCTATGCCCAATGCCGACCCTCCACTACGTTTGCCTCCCAAGTCAGTCGCCTGCTGCCGTCGGAATCCATCGCTGACTGGGAGAACCTGAAACGCGACTGGAAGCATTGTGGAATAGCCAGGGATTCTTCCTACGGTCGGTTGCTAAACGCTCTGGGCAATCTGTACTGGCTGGCGGGGAATAAGAAAAAAGCCCTGGAACAGTTGCAGGAAGCCGTTCGTCTGCCTGCCCTTCCCCCCGATTTGTACACGCAGAGTATGTACCGCTACGGGGCCTATCTCATCGGAAACAACCGTTGGGAAGAAGCCGAAAGTACCTTACTCCAGGTCATTACGCATAGCGAACGTTACCAGTTTCACGAACGGGTGGCCGCAGCCTGTGCCCAGTACGCGTATCTGGCCAACGCCAAAGGTGATTTTCATCAGGCCGTTGAATATGCCGACAAGGGGATTGACTACGCCCGTCTGGCCCATAGTTCTTCCCGCGAATTGTATAATCTGAATCAGAAAGTAGAAGGCCTCATTGGGTTGAATCAGTTGCCCGAGGCGGCCCAGTTAATGGAATCGGTCATCGATTCTAAACACGACCCCCTCAATCCAGACCACTCGTTACTGGCCATTGACATTTATTTGCAACTACGACAGTTGCCCCGGGCTCAGGAATTACTCAAACAGGCATTACGCACGTTTACTGACAGCGTTTCACAGGGAAAACTCTACAACGAACAAGGAATACTTTTCAAACATCTAAGGCAACCCGTACAGGCTCAGAGAGCCTACCTGCTAGCCTTGACGTATTTTCAGGAACCCGATGTACGAGCGATTGTATACAGCAACCTGGGTGAACTGAACAGTATCCGTCCAACGGTGGCTTTGGCTTATTTCCAGCGGGGTATTCATCAATTAGTGCGTTCCTGTACGCCCCATCGTCTGAGTGCCAATCCGCATACGAGCCAGTTGCAAAGTGTATCCCGGAAGGAATATCTGCTGCTGTTACTCAAGCAAAAAGTGCAGGCCTTACGAATGCGATACCAGCAAACGCACGATCCGCAGTACCTCACCCTCGCTCAGCAAACCATCACGGTTACCGATCAGATGATTGACCGCATGCGGTGGAGTCATCAGGGGATGAAATCCAAGCTATACTGGCGAAATACCACCCGGTCTTTTTACGAAGATGCCATTCAGGTGTGTTACTGGGAAAAAAATAGCAGTCGATCCTTTTACTTTTTCGAGAAAAGCCGGGCCGTACTGCTGGCCGACCGTCTCAACGAGTGGAATGCCAGTCGGCAATTACCCGCTCAGCTGGCCGAGCAGGAACGGGCCTATCGTCAGGCTATCGAGCAGTTGCAGGAACTCTCCCCGCTCGGCTCATTGGCGGAACAACGAGCCACCCGTATCCGCCTGGATAGCGTGACGCAGGCTCAACAGGCTTTTATCCGTTCCCTTGAAAAAACCCACCCGACGTACTATCAGTACAAGTACGAAAATCAGGTACCTTCGTTGCAAACCGTACAGAAATCGTTGCTGGCCAAAGATCAGGCCCTGATTAGTTACTTTATCGGCGAACGAGCCCTGTACGCATTGGGCGTCACCTCAACTAAAACGGTTTGTAAACGTCTGCCCCTAACTGGTCTGCCAGGCAAGGCCCAGCAATTCCTCAAGTACTGCTCCACTGCCCAACTCACTGTCACGGAAGTACAGCAGTTCAACCGGCTGGGTTATGAATTATATCAGCGATTACTGGCTCCTTTAGGTCTGACTTCGACTCGCTTCATCATTTCCTCGGACGGCGTCGTGCTTCCCTTCGATGCCTTCCGTTTTTCACCTGACCGTCCTTCCGATTATCTTATCCATACGCATGCCTTTAGTTACACGTACTCCGCGGGATTTCTACTGCGAAAACGTCCGCCGATGGGATGGAGTAAAAATTTTCTGGGCCTGGCTCCCGAAGCCTTTGCTCCGGCTCTGCATCAACAGCCTTTGCCGGGTTCGGTCCAGACCTTAAACCGGATTGAAAAGCAGGTCTTTTTCCCGAAAACGCTGGTACACGAGGCGGCTACCAAACGGGCCTTTCTGGAGCAGGCTGCCGATTACCGGATTCTACACCTGTTCACCCATGCCGACGCCGATAGTACCGCTACCCACGAACCGGTCCTGTACTTCGCAGATTCGGCTCTGAAACTTTCTGAACTGGAGAACGCTCCTCCTTTTCGTACGCGTTTACTCGTTTTGTCAGCCTGTAAAACGGGGGTGGGGGTTAATCAGAAAGGAGAAGGTGTATTCAGTTTGTCGCGGGGATTTGCGGCTTTGGGTATTCCCAGTACCATTACGACCTTGTGGAGTGTCGAAAACAAGGCTACGTACACCTTGATTGAAGATTTTTACCACTTTCTTTCCCAGGGTTTACCACAGGATCTGGCCTTACAAAAGGCTCAGCTTCAATGGTTACAAACGCAGGATCAGCAACTTCCGTATTACTGGTCGGGCCTCATCCAGATGGGCGAAACGACTCCCTTGTACGACGATGCAGCCCTTCCTACTACGGCGGGCATTGCGGGTGGTTTGGTATTGATTGGTTTAGGCCTTTGGTGGCAGCGAAGAAAGAGACACCTTTAAAGTAAGCCTTCGTCTGCGAAGCTCAAATACTTATGATCGCACAGGATGAGGTGGTCCAGAATGGGGATGTCGAGTAGCTTTCCGGCTTCCTTTAACTTTCGGGTCAGGTCTCTATCCGCCTGACTGGGTTGCAGGTTTCCTGAAGGGTGGTTGTGAGCCAGAATCATACCACTGGCTAAATGCTCGATGGCGTGTTTAAAAATCAGCTTAGGATCGGCTACTGTACCCGAAACGCCGCCCGCTGAAACTTGCATAGGTCGTATGATCTGATTAGCCCGGTTAAGTAGCAGAATCCAGAATTCCTCGTGCAGTAAATCCATCAGATGCGGTCGTAACGCCTGATATGCCGTTTCTGAACTCGTGATGATTGAGCGTACGATCGGTTCCGATTCTTTCCGGCGGCGACCCAGTTCCAGAGCGGATACAATCGTAATAGCCCGGGCTTCGCCGATGCCTTTAAATTTAGAAAGCTCCTTGATACTCAGTTTAGCCAGTTGATTGAGGTCATTGCCCACGCTACTCAGGATCATCTTGGCCAAGTCGACTGCCGTATAATGCTGAATACCCGAATTGATCAGGATGCCCAGTAATTCGGCATCACTCAACGCGGCTTTGCCTTTCAGCATTAACTTTTCCCGGGGGCGATCTTCTTCGGCCCAGGTCTTGATCGTACTTAGCGGCTGGTAAACAGGAGTCATAGGGGAATAGCGAAAAAGCCTTACTAGCGAAAGTAAGGCTTCTAACTGAACGGAAGGCTACCGTTCAATCAATGGGCTATCCGGCAATTAAGCAGCAGCTTGCAGTTTGTTGACAAATCTTGCCAGCTTCGACTTGTTGTTAGCCGCTTTGTTTTTGTGGATGACGTTTTTCTTCGCCAATTTATCCAACATAGAAGCAACTTTTTTGTACAGGTCCTGAGCTTCTACTTTATCGGTAGTAGCACGCAGTTTCTTGATGAACGTACGAGTCGTTTTATGCTGGAAACGGTTACGAAGGCGTTTCGTCTCGTTTGCCCGGATCCGCTTCAGAGCTGATTTGTGGTTTGCCATGTCTTTATATTACTGAGAATCTATGGATTTTCGGAATAGGAATGCAAAAGTAAGACTTCCTTCTCAGATTACCAGCCGTTCGCTCAAAAATTCTTTACTAAATACGTGAATCCCTTCAAATTAGCTGATGGCTAACGATTTGATTGATAGCCATTCGCTCCTTTTTCTATTACTCCAACCCATGAAACGGTTCTTCTTGCTGATTTTTCTGCAAATTCCTCTGTATCCGGCTTTTAGCTGGGGCTTTTATGCTCACCAGCGAATTAACCGCCTGGCGATCTTTACGCTTCCCCCTGAAATGGGTCGCTTTTACAAAAAGAACCTGATGTATCTGATGGAAAATTCCGTCAATCCAGATAAGCGTCGCTATGCTGTCGTGGGTGAAGCCGCCCGCCATTACCTCGACGTAGAAGCTTATGGTGACAGTGTATGGAACAAACCGTACTGGAAGGATGCCGTGGCATACTGGGGCGAGGATACGCTTAATACGCATGGCATCGTACCCTGGCACATTCAACGCATGAAGTTTCAACTGACCGAGGCTTTTCAGCAACGAAACATCGCTCGTATTCTAAAACTTTCGGCGGAAATGGGCCATTACATTGCTGATGGGAATGTACCCCTACACACCACGCGTAACTACAACGGCCAACTGACTGGACAGGAAGGGATTCACGCTTTCTGGGAAAGTCGTCTGCCCGAGCTTTACGCCGAGCAGTACGATTTTTTCGTCGGTACAGCCGCGTATGTTCGCTCGCCCGCCCGCCGCTCCTGGGAAGCGGTACGTCAGGCTCATCATTGCCTGGATTCGCTGTTTTCGCTGGAAACGCAGGTGACTCAAGAACTAGGTCAATCCCGGAAGTATTCGCTGGAAGAACGAGGTAACGTCATTCAAAAGACCTACTCCCGTGAATTTTCCGAACGGTATCATCAGTTACTCAATCATCAGGTTGAGCGACAGATGCGGGCTTCCATAAAAATGATCGGCGATTTCTGGTATACCTGCTGGATTGACGCGGGTCAGCCAGATCTGAATCAACTTCCTACACTCAGTGAAAAAGACAAACAGGTGGACGAGGTAGAGAAACGTTCGTGGTTGCAGCGTTTGTTTCGGGTGCGGCCGGAGGAGTAAGGGTTTGGTGGTTGTTACCCCGCATTGCATGCGGGGCTATTGATATTGAACCCGTTCGGGGTTGGGTATTCGTTCCAAGCCACTGGTACAGGTTTGGAAACCTGCACCAGTGGCTTGGTAATCTTAGCTTTCCTCCGTTAACTATCAACAATCTACTGACAACGATTGCCCCATCCCCTGTTATCTTTGTGGAATGGAATCAGTGGTACAGATTATATTGAAGCCCGGAAAGGACGCTCCCGTTCGTCGTTTCCACCCTTGGGTGTTTTCGGGAGCTATTGCCAAAACCCTCGGTAAGCCGAAGGATGGCGAAGTGGTAGAAGTACTTGATCATCAGAAAAATTATCTGGCGACGGGTCACTACCACGAAGGTTCAATTACCGTAAAATTATTCTCGTTTGAGCCGTTAACGCCCGATGCAGATTTCTGGTTACAAAAACTGGAAAATGCCCTTCGCGTTCGGCAAGCCTTACAGTTTACGACCACGACCTGCTACCGACTGGTACACGGCGAAGGGGACGGATTTCCCGGTCTTATTCTCGACTGGTACAACGGCGTAGTTGTCTTTCAGGCCCACAGCGTAGGCATGCACCGGGAACGGGAAGCCATTGCCCAGGCTCTGCAAAAACTATACGGCGATGCTCTGAAAGGCATTTACGATAAGAGTCACGAAACCTTACCGGATCGCTACGCTCAATCGGTACAAAACGGCTATCTCTGGCAAAAGGATACGATTACGTTACCACACCCGGTACTGGAAAATGGTCATACCTTTTTGATTGACTGGCAAACCGGACAGAAGACAGGCTTTTTCCTGGATCAACGCGAAAATCGGCAGTTGCTGACCAAATACGTAAAAGGCAAACGTGTGCTGAATGCCTTCTGCTATTCGGGTGGCTTTTCGATTTATGCCTTGTCGGCGGAAGCCTCGCTGGTCCATTCAGTAGATGTGTCGGAAAAGGCTATTAAGCTAGTGGAAGCGAACGTTGAAGCCAATGCGTTTGGTCCTGAAGCCACGCACGCTTCGTACGCCGAAGACGTGGTAAAATACCTCAAAACGCACGATCAGCAGTACGATGTGGTGGTACTCGATCCACCCGCGTACGCGAAGAGCATGGACGCCCGTCACCGGGCCGTTCAGGGGTATAAACGACTGAATATTGAAGGGCTCAAGCGACTCGCTCCCGGTGGTATTCTGTTTACGTTTTCCTGTTCACAGGTGGTAGACCGGGAATTGTTTTATAATACGATCGTCGCCGCCGCCATTGAAGCTGGCCGGCAGGTACGCGTCCTGCATCACCTGTCGCAGGGACCCGATCACCCCGTCAACTTCTTCCATCCCGAAGGTCATTACCTGAAAGGATTGGTTTTGTACGTGGAATAAAAAGAAACCCCCGACTCATCACAAGTCGGGGGTTTCTTTTTATTCCAGTTGTGACTTGTATCTATGACCTTGGCTCCCATTTCTTCCATGGGTTGCACCCATGGCTAATGAAATTGAACCCCTTCGGGGTTAGTGATACCCGACCCAAAGAGCTTCAATCATAATAGCCCCGCCTCTAACGCGGAGTATACCTCTTCGACTAGAATTTAATCGTTGAGGGCAGATATTTCGCAATCAGATCTTCGTAATACGGTTTGAGCTCCTTCACATTGGGTGGTACGGGAGCTTTCGAATACAAGTCATACGGATTGAAGAGCTTCACCCATTTGAACATTTCGCGGTCGTGATCGTCCATCAAGTGATCGTAGGCTCCTTCCCGATGCTGGGCGTAAAACGAGTGGTACCGCATCATGTACAGAGCCGACTCGGGCATGTGATCTTTCATCATGTGGTACAGATATTCGTCGTGACCCCAGGATAGATGCACGTTGTTCAGACCACAATTGGGTTCGTAAACTCCATATTTGGTATTGTAGCGTTCGTCTTTGCTATCTGGATTGGCTTCAAAGAATTCAGGATAGACAATTTTATCCGAAGGTTTACAGCCCACCGGGAACGTATCCCCTACGACCGCCCACTGCGGTTCTCCGAACAGACACAGTACTTTTCCCATATCGTGCAAGAGGCCCGTCAGGACAAACCAGTCGGGATGACCGTCGGCCCGAATGGCTTCCGAGGTCTGGAGCAGATGTTGCAACTGGTCGAGTTCAATGTCCGGATCGGAATCATCCACCAGCGTATTGAGGAAATTGAAAGCCTCCCAAATGGGCATTTCTTTCCGGTCAAACTTCAGAAAGTCCGCTTTTTTCTGCTGAACGAAATCATAAGTTTGGTACGTGTGATTGAGGCGATAGAACTCCCGTACGGTATCCCGCTCCGGATTATCGTAATTCCGGAACTCTTCCTTGGCCTTGGCCGTCGTTTCCGGTTCGGGATAACGTTCCAGCAAATCATCTTCCCAAACGTCGAGACTCGATAGCGGAGCTTTTTCTTGAGGACTGAAGTCGGTTTTCATTACTTCTTGGTTTAACAGGACAGAAAAATCGTTTATGCCGTTGAAATTGAATTCGTTACCGTTTTTTCAAAGGTAATTTAATTTTCAAAAATGCTTAGACAATAAACAGTATTTTTTGAACTAATCTCAGAACGTATATTCTTTTTTTACCAGAAAACAGTGTACAACGCCGCAATAATCCCCCAAACCAGGGCCGAAAAAACGACAAACGAAGGTGAAATCCGAAACATGGATCGCGTCAGTACTAAGCCCTTAGGATTGAATTTACTGGACGTATCGAGCAAGGAAATGATAATCATCAGTCCCGCCAGAATCAGGAAACACCAGCCCGTACGGTGCAGAAAAGGAATGGGCGTATCGGGTAGCCACTTGAACAGCAACGCCAGCGGAATGGATACACTCGCCGCCACGAGAGCTGCCGTGGAGGTCGTACGCTTCCAGAACAACCCCAGGAAAAACAGGGCGAAGGCCCCGGGCGTCAGGTAATTGGAGTATTCCTGAATGAACTGATACGCCTGTTCGAGGTGACGTAATTGCGGCGTGATGAGTAAGGCGATGGCAAAGGCCACCCACACCGCTATTCTTCCAATTAAAACGGTCTGTTTTTCAGAAGCATCTTTATTGAGGAATTTCTTGTAAATATCCAGACTAAAAATCGTCGAGATACTGTTACACTTTCCCGCCAGTGACGCTACAATTGCCGCCGTCAGGGCTGCAAACGCCAGTCCCTTTAAGCCACTCGGCAGGAGATTCATCAGCGTTGGGTACGCGTGATCGGGTTTTACCTTTCCGGCAGCGTCAACCATTTCCTGTTGAAAAGCCCCGTTCTGATAAAGCACGTACGCCGCAATACCGGGAATCACACAGATGAGCGGAATGACGAGTTTGAGAAACGCCGCAAACAGGATACCGCTCCGGGCCGTCGGCAGATCAGCTCCTAAAGCCCGTTGCACGATGTACTGATTACAGCCCCAGTAATTCAGGTTATTGATCCACATGCCACCAAAGAGTACGGCCATGCCGGGTAATTCGTAGTAGTAGGTATGTCCTTCGGAAAAGATCATGTGGAAATGGCCATTGGCGTGCGTATGCAGCAAACTCAGGCCATCGATTACGCCGTTTCCGCCCCATTGATCTGACACCATTTGCAGGGCTAAGAACGTTACTGCAACGCCACCCATGATCAGTACTACCACCTGAATCAAATCCGTATAGCCAATTACCTTCATACCACCAAGGGTAATAAAAATGGCAAAAGCGGCCAGTCCAAGCATACAGGTGGTGAAGGGTACGCCGGAAATGGTTTCAACGGCCAGGGCCCCGAGGTACAGAATGGAGGTAAGATTTACAAACACGTACAGCAACAGCCAGAATACGGCCATGATCGTTGCCACGGTATCGTTGTACCGTTGCGACAGAAACTGCGGCATCGTATAAATCTTGTTCTTCAGATAAATGGGAATGAAGAAAATAGCCACAATAATCAGCGTAGCCGCCGACATCCATTCGTACGAAGAAATGGCCAGTCCCATTGCGAAACCCGAGCCCGACATGCCGATAAAGTGCTCGGCAGAAATGTTGGACGCAATCAGCGAAGCCCCAATCGCCCACCAGGTTAACGAGCCCTCCGCCAGAAAGAAATCTTTGGTATTGGTTTCACTGGACTTCTTGCGGCGGTAAATCCAGTAACCATAGGAAGAAACAAGGAGGAAATAAATCAGAAAGACACCGTAATCAATACGTTGCAAGCCTTGCATAGGGGTTTAGAGATTAAATGAACGAATCAGTTCAGCAGGCAATCAAATCATCCAAGAAGCTCTAAATTATGATTATTTCCTTAAAAAATTGTTTTTATTACTCATAAACAAAAAAGCCCGTATTCTTCCGAACACGGGCCTTATAAAAAGACAAGACTTACTAGTTAGTCGATCAAGTGAAACAGACGTTTCCAGCGAATTTTGTTGAGGAAACTTCCTTCGGGATCCAGCGACATCCAGATAAAGACGGCTTTTCCGACGATATGATCGGAAGGGACAAAACCCCAGTACCGCGAATCGGCCGAGTTGCTGCGATTATCCCCCATCATGAAGTAATAATCCTGTTTGAACGTATACGTTGAAACGGCTGTACCGTTGATTTTCACCGTCGTGCCATCGATTTCTACTTTGTCATTGTACTCGTAATTTTCAATGACGTCCCGGTACTTCGCAATATTTTCAGTCGTGAGCTGAATGGTTTCCCCTTTCTTGGGAACCTGAAGCGGACCGAAATTATCCTGATTCCAGTCAAATAAAGGAGAGTTGGGATAAATAAACTCACTCCGTTCGCCTTTCTCGTAGATTTTAGGTTCTACCCGCATGCCCATTTCCTTGAATTTTTGGGCTACCTCGGCACTCGTATTTACTTCATAGCCAACGGTAATCATTTCTCTACGTACGGAATCAAGCTCCGTGAGAGGAAATACATTTGGGCTTTCATTGCGACGATTCCAGATGTCGTATTTCAGGAAAAACTTCTCATCCAGGGGTTCGTTGGTATACACCCGGTAAGGCTGAAGCATTTTCTGCGGATTTTCCATGGCTTTGCCATTAATGAAAACCTGCGTAGCTCGTACCTCTACTACGTCTCCCGGAATACCGATGCAACGCTTAATGTAGTTCGGCCGTAAATCTGCAGGCAAATGCAGCGAATCGGGGTAGTTGAAAACAACCACATCTCCATTTTTCACTTGCGAGAAACCGGGCAGGCGGTACATGGGAAGTTTCACCCAATCCAGGTATGAATCGATATTCGTACCCCAGATTTTCTGGTGTGTAAGGGGCACCTGCAACGGCGTCTGGGGCGTACGGGTACCGTAATGCAGTTTGCTTACAAACAGGAAATCCCCCACCAGCAGGCTATTTTCCATCGAAGGCGTGGGAATCGTATAGGCTTCCAGAAACAACCAGCGAATCAGCGTGGCGGCTACTACCGCAAATACGATAGAATCCAGCCACTCCCGAAATGCCGACTTCTTCTTTTTGGGTTGCTCCTGATGTACAGTTTTTACTTCCATTTTTTCAGTATACAGTTTCTATTTTCAGTTGGTAGTACTTTGATGGGCCAATCCCCGTATTCTCAACCTTTCTCCAACGTCAAACGCGTTTGATTTCTTATACGCCCAGTAAATCATCCATACCAAATACGCCTACTTTGCCTACCAGCCACTCAGCGGCAACGACGGCCCCTAATGCAAAGCCCTGGCGGTTGTGAGCGGTATGTTTGATCTCAATGGAATCGACAGCAGATTCGTAGGTTACGACGTGGGTACCCGGCACTTCCCCTTCCCGCAACGCTTTGATGGGCAAGGTACTACGTCCATCGCCTTCTTCCAATGCCCATTGGGATAGACGGTTATTTACCTCTAAAATGCCTTCAGCCAGGGTAATGGCCGTACCACTCGGGGCGTCTTTTTTATGGATGTGGTGAATTTCAGTCATCTCCACCTGATATTCCGAATACGGACTAATCAGTTTAGCCAACTGCTGATTCAAACGAAAAAACAGGTTGACACCGATGCTGTAGTTGGAAGCGTAGAAAAAAGCTCCGCTCGTTTTGGCCGTCAGAGCTTCGATTTCCGAACGATGTTCTAGCCAGCCCGTGGTACCGCATACGGTGGGCAAGCCCTGTCCGATCGAATCCTTCAGGTTTTGTAAGGCAGCCGTGGGGTGACTGAATTCTATCACGACATCGGCCGTAGCGGGCGAAAAGCTGGCAAAATCAGCCCGATTAGTTTCGTCGATCCGACCTACAATTTCGTGGCCACGTTCTAGGGCAATGCCTTCAATGACTTTGCCCATTTTTCCGTAGCCCAGGAGTACTATTCGCATGGAAATGAATTTCAGGTTTGCTTTCAGGTGGTTTTTGGTTTGAAGCGTTTTAGGTTTAAAAGTTTAAGGTCTGTGTAAAACTCAACCCTTAAACTTCAAACCCGTTCAAACCTTATAAACGATGGATTATTTCAACGTAAAAACAGCCGTGACCCCCATAGGCGTGCTCACGTAATCGGTCTGCACGCCTGGTTTTAGCCGGAATGAAATATCGTCGGTATTGTCAAAGGTTTTCAGGTGAGCCGTAACGTTTGCTTCTACAAGCTGAAAAGCGTAAAGCACTACGCAGCCGATAATGGATAAATCCCGTTGTCGACGGTAAAAAGATGTTCTTTGCCTTAGCTGGTCTTGATTCAAAGCATTGTAGTACGTACCTCCAATAGTGACAGGCACCGTTGTAACCTTTTGATCAATGAGACTTTGCCAGGCCGTTATGGACTGTTTGTATCGGACCTGATTCCAGTGAATGGCGTACCCCAATGCACCAAATCCCCCGTATATGATGGGAATGGTCCAGTACTGCCGTACGTAAGCCTGCCCCCAACCTGGTAACGCCAGCGAACGATACGTGGCGTACTTGGGAACAATGTTCAGGGGTTTTCTAAGCTTTCCTTTCGGCTCGGGAATTGATTTCGTCAGCGAATCAACGCCTACGCGGGCAATCTGTACCGAATCGGCTTTCTGAGCTAATGCGGGTCTTACCAGTCCTAAAAACAATACGAAATAAATCAGAAACCTCATGGCGATTGATAAATGAAAGGCCAAAGAACGCTCTGATTTACTTCGTATCACTTCTAAAAACTGTTAAATATTCTTAGGATAACTCACCCAATACACCCAGGATTCGATCCAGATCTTCCTGATTGGTAAAAGGAATACGGATTTCACCTTTGTCTTTTTCGTCGGACTTAATGGAAACCTTTGATCCGAAGTACGAGGAAAGCCGAAACTGAAGATTACGGATTTCCTGCTTTAAAGGCACTTTTTTGGTTTTATCCTGAGCCAGTTCCGGATTCTGGATTTTCCGGACCTCTTCTTCTACCCGCCGTACCGACCAGTCTTCGTCAACAATGCGTTTGAACAGGCTCAGCTGCGTATCCACATCGTCGATGTTGATGATAGCCCGGGCGTGCCCCATGGAGATTTTATTATCCCGCAAAGCCGCCTGAATCACCGGTGGTAATTTCAGTAGACGAATGTAGTTATTGACCGTCGTCCGGTTTTTACCTACGCGATCGCCGAGTTCTTCCTGTCGCAGGTTACACTCCGAAATCAATCGTTGGTAACTCAGAGCAATTTCGATGGCGTTCAGGTTTTCCCGTTGAATGTTCTCGATCAGAGCCATTTCCAGCATCTGCTGGTCGTTGGCCGTGCGAACGTACGCCGGAATGTGCGTCAGACCGGCCCGTTTCGAAGCCTGCAAGCGACGTTCACCCGAGATGAGCTGATACTGCTCACGGCCCAATTGACGAACCGTAATGGGCTGAATAATTCCCTGAATACGAATGGATTCGGCCAGTTCCGCCAGCGACTCTTCGTCGAAATGCGTACGGGGCTGAAAAGGATTCGTTTCGATAAAGTTAACATTGATCTCGTTCATGGAGCTAATGTGCTCCAGAGCCGACAACGGGGTTGCACTGGGTCGGCTGTTGTTCACCGAGTCCGAATCCTGCAATAAGGCTCCCAGACCGCGTCCTAACCCAACCCTTTTTTTATTGGTGTTATTCATGTCGTCACTGCTTAGGGTTCAGGCGAGTACCTAAACGCCCAACTCTTCTCAATCTATGGTTACTAAGCCGTTTTTGGTCAGAATTTCACGGGCCAGGTTCAGGTAACTGATGGCTCCTTTGGAATCTGCGTCGTGAGCAATGGCAGGCACCCCAAAGCTGGGCGATTCGGAAAGACGGATGTTCCGGGGAATGATGGTATTAAAAACCATATTCTGGAAGTGAGCCGTTACTTCATTCACCACCTGATTGGATAACCGTACCCGCAGATCGTACATCGTCAACAGAATTCCCTCGATACTCAGGTTGGTGTTCAGTCGCGTCTGAATGATCTTGATCGTGTTGAGCAACTTCCCTAAGCCTTCCAGAGCGAAGTATTCACACTGTACGGGAATAATGACGGAATCAGAAGCCACGAGGCTGTTGATCGTAATTAAGCCCAGCGAAGGCGAACAGTCGATAATGACGAAATCATACTCATCGCGAACAGAAGCCAGGGCTTCTTTCATTTTTTCTTCGCGGGTTTTCAGATTGATCATTTCAATTTCCGCCCCAACCAGATCAATGTGCGAGGGAATCAGATCGAGGTAATCAATTTCGGTCTGAATGATGATATCGGATACGTTAATTCCATCGACCATGCATTCGTAGATGGAATTTTCAATTTCTTTCGGATTGAACCCGAGTCCCGACGTAGAGTTAGCCTGTGGGTCAGCGTCTACAATCAACGTGCGGTACTCCAGGGTTGCCAAACTAGCGGCGAGGTTGATCGTAGTGGTGGTTTTCCCGACTCCCCCCTTCTGGTTGGCAATGGCAATGACTTTGGCCATAAGTAAACTCAGTGCGTTAGAATTTCAAAGATGCGAACAAACCACCGGATTGCCTAGCAAATGTTCCACGAAAGTTTCACGCTAAAAGTTTTTCTTGAAGCAGGCGTAGAAAGTCTTATTGATTGTCAGTGTCTTATTAAGCAAAGTACCCTAAAAAAATAAGTAATCAGGCGATTTGTCGGGCTTTGGGCCTCCTTAACCCCATACTTTGGTGCCTTCCGTACAGTTCTTACACATCTCGATTTCCGAACGGCTTCGAATTAGGGAAGCCCGAAATTGTTCGTAAGGCTTGGACTTCCATAATTGCTTGAAGGAATCCTGCTTGAGGTCGCCCAGTCGGTACTCGGCATCTTTATCAAAACAGCAGGGTACTACCAGCCCGTCCCAGGTAATCACGCAGCTGTGCCACATTTTCCAGCAGTGATCCACGAATTTGTTTTTGATGCGGTACGTACCATCCGTTTGTTTGGCGTAGCGGGAGTATTTGTCAATGGTCGGAATTAGTGGATCCCCTCCTTCGTAATCGTAGATCTGGGCCGTTTTCAATCCGACTGCATCTACGCCAAGTTCAGCTGCCAGCTTTTTCACGTCCTCAATCTGGTGCTCATTGGGCTGCACGACCAGAAACTGAAAAATGACGTGGGGCGTCTGCGACTTCAGTTCTTTTTTCCACTTGAGAATATGCTTCGTCCCCTCGATGACTTTATGCAGCTTCCCGCCTACGCGGTACTGCTGATACACATCCTGGGTGGTACCGTCGATGGAAATGATGAGTCGGTCGAGACCGCTTTCGACCGTTTTCTTTGCGTTAGCGTCGGTCAGATAATGAGCGTTGGTGGAAGTCGCCGTATAAATTCCCTTCTGGGAAGCATACTGCACCATCTCCAGAAATTGCGGATGCAGGTAGGGTTCGCCCTGGAAATAAAAAATCAGGTACAGCAATTCGGCTCCAATTTCATCGATCGTACGCTTGAACAGATCCCCTTCGAGCATACCCGTGGGCCGGGTAAACGACCGCAGGCCACTCGGACATTCCGGGCAACGCAGGTTACAGGAGGTCGTAGGCTCAAAGGATAAAGCAATGGGCAAACCCCGATGCACGGGCTTTTGGGTAATCTTCGATTCGATATAACTTGATACGACTTTGAGTCCGTTCCAGACTCGCCGGGCGGTGAGTTTGGAGGCGAAATTCAGTCCATCGCTAAGGTTACGGTTGATCATACGGTCAGCTAAAAGGCCGGACATGGGCCGGCTACTCCCCCTCGGCAAACTCTCTTTTCTCAGTATTTATTCCCGACAGGCTCCGAAATTTCTAGTTAAGGCAAATCCGTCAACGTTTTCATGAACGCAACCAGATCGGATTTTTCCTGAGCACTCAGGTGCAAAGGCTCAGGCGAAAGGGTCTGATTGGGTACGTTCAGTCCAATACCCAGGCCTCCGCCCCGATCATAAAACTCAACAACTTCCTCCAGAGTTTGAAATACGCCATTGTGCATGTACGGACCCGTATGCTCGACATTACGGAGCGTCGGCGTTTTGAAGGCATAACGGACAACGTCGAAATTAGCGATGACACCCGCTCCCCGATCCGTATCCAGCCGAGGGTTTGATAAATCCGCGTTGGCAGGAACGCCCAGTACTTCCACATCCGAATGCTCATACGAAGGCGGTAACATGCTGTTGGTCAGGGGCAAAAAATGGCAGGTGGCACACTTTGCTTTTCCGGCAAACAGGTTCAGTCCGCGTTTTTCTTCCGGATTCAGGGCTGCGTCGTTTCCCCGCATGTACTGATCAAAGCGGGAGTTGAGCCGTTCCAGAGACCGCAAGTAGGCGGCCAGAGCATTCATTACCTGCGGCGGATTTAATTCTCCGTACGCTTTCTGAAAAGCTTCCTGATAGGCTTTATTTTTTGAAAGCTTGTCAACCGCCGAGGCCAGCGAAGCATCCATTTCCAGCGGATTCCGTAGTACATCCGCAATCTGCATTTCCAGGGAAGCCGAGCGGGCATCCTGAAACAGCGTAGCCTGTAATGCAGCATTCCAAAGCGTAGGAGCATTTCGTGGTACGGATCCATGATTACCCATGGCCATACTCTTCGGCAACCCATCGGTGAACGCTCGCCCCGGCTGATGGCAGGTGGCACAGCTCCGCTGTCCGTTTCCGGAAAGCAGGGGTTCTGAAAACAGTTTCTGTCCCAGAGCAATCCGTTCTTCCGTAGCCGTCCATTCGGGATGAGGACTGTACAGCTCGGGCCGGAAAAGCTGTTCGTCAAAAATCCACCAGGCCGTGGGTATCAGGAATCGACCGTCATCTTCCAGCGATTTAATCCCCAATTCCTGCTGGTACTTTTCCAGGGCTTTACACAACGGTCGCAGTCGCTGCGTCAGAAAAGCCGAACGATCCAGGTTATCAAATTCAGTCTGTAAGCTTTGTTTGGTCTCTGCTAGTAACTTCTGAATATCCGGCACATCCTCGTATTCTTTCAGCAAATCCTCACAGCCTTCCAGCGAAGCAATTGCTTCCGGCAGCGAATACCGTACCGTCGGCGAATCGTAGCCTGTCATACCCAGCGTCGCGATGCGGGCTAGTTCAAGCCGCATCGCATCCCAGAAATTAACCTCTTTAAGTTCGTTGAGCCAGGGATGTTTCCGTAAGAGTCCGGCATTGATCGTTAATTGCTCGCATTCCTGCTGTAATTCATCCAGTCGAGTGGTATCTAATCGTGGAAAAATGATCGATTCGATCACCTGAAACCCCTGGGGTTCAATCAGGAGCTGATCTTCCATTTCCACTTCATCGACGGGCGGACCATTGATCTGACGAGCCATGACGGGATCGTAGCCTTCCACCAGCCACTCAATTCGTTTATAAGCTAAACGAGCATTCAGAAACGACTGGCGGGAATTGACCGTATCCAGCGGGTAACTCAGTTCGAGGCGTTCGGCTGTTCGTTCAAATTCAATCAAACGTTGTTGAAAACGCGTTTTAACATCTTCCACACGGGTCTGACTGTGCCAGGCGGGCAAAGTCGGTAAGAGTACGATTCCAATCAGAATAATCCACCAACGGGACATAGAGACAAGGGGTTTGGGAAGGATTACCAGGTTTTTCACTCAAAAGTACCGCTCTTTTTCAGGATTTTCTTCCTTTTTCTGGTGGGACTTTCATTCAAAAGTATCCTACCGCTCAGGAATTTCCCGATCATTTTTAGTAGTTAATTCCTAGATTTTCGCCACATTTCCGGGGTATTCAACCTCTTTTTAGGCATGCATTCGGATCGTTTATATCAACTGGCCCTCTGGCTTACGCCGGGCGTAGGCGATATGCTTACCCGCTTGCTGATGGCCCATTGCGGCTCGGCAGAAGCGGTTTTTAAACTTCCTCCCGGAAAACTTCAGAAAATACGGGGTATTGGTGATTTGCTCTCGCGAAACATCGCCGCCAAAAGCACTTTTGTCCAGGCCGAGCAGCTACTCGAACAGGCCTTACGGGAGGCTGTTGAGATTACCGCTTTCAATGAAGAGGAATATCCGCAACGGCTCAAATCCGTTTACGACGCACCCGCTCTGCTTTTTTCAAAAGGAAAAGGCTCGGTCAATCCCGTACGAAGCGTAGGCATTGTGGGTACACGGCGAGCCAGTGAGTATGGAAAAAAAATTACAGAAGAAATTGTTGAACAACTCGTTCCCTATCAGGCGGCTATTATTAGTGGACTGGCCTACGGAATTGACATTACCGCTCATAAGGCGGCTCTGAAACACGATTTGCCTACGTTCGGAGTCATGGCAAATGGCCTGGATCTGGTTTATCCCGTTGCTCATCAGAAAACGGCTTTACAAATGCAGGAAAAGGGTGGTCTTTTTTCGGAGCAAACCCTGGGTACGCAACCAGATCGCCGCTTTTTTCTGGACCGTAATCGCATCATTGCCGGACTTTCGGACGTAGTCATTGTCATTGAATCGGCGGTTAGAGGCGGGGCAATGGGTACTGCCGAATACGCCAATAACTACAACCGTGATGTTTTTGCGGTACCGGGCAACCTGACCAGCCCCAATTCAGAAGGCTGCAACTCCCTGATTGCCCGCAATAAGGCCACTATTTTTACCAGTGTACCACAGATGATTGAGACATTAGGCTGGCAAGAAAATGGGGAGCCATTGAAAATGCCAACCCTGGATTTAAGCCGATTTTCGCAGGAAGAAAGTCAGATTATTCGCCTTTTTCGTGATTCAGGAGCCATGCACGTAGACGATCTGGCCTGGAAATCGCAATTGTCGATGTCCAAGCTGGCTTCCTTGCTGCTCAACCTGGAATTTCAGGGCTTCATTAAAAGTTTGCCGGGAAAAGTATACGGTTTGGCCTGAGAAGTCAGTTGAAAGTTTGAGTAGGTTTGAAGTTTGAAAGCACAACATCCCCATCCGATTAGCAAGGTCTGGTCTAACCGATTTATCTTTTCCAGAACTACTCAACTGGCTATTCATACCACTGTAAAGCTCAGAATCTATTAAAACTTTGACTCATTACGAACAACTTGGCGTTTCTTCCCGGGCATCCATTGAAGAGATCAAGCGAGCGTACCGAAAGCTGGCCGTAACCTGGCATCCGGACAAAAATCCCGGTCAAACCCAGGCAGAAGAGCGTTTCAAGGCTATCAATGAAGCCTACCGGGTACTTTCTGATCCGGCTCTCCGAGCTTCGTACGATCTAAAGCTTACCTACGGAACTCAGCCCCCCGTTACGCCGCCACCGCCGCCCAGACCCCGCCCTACTCCGGTGCAGCCACCACGACCTACGGTTCATCGCTGGCTGATTCCGGGCATTGGCTTACTGGTTGTATTCGTGGCGTTGGGGGTGGTTGCTTTTCAGCAATACGAACAGAAACAAGCCGTAACCGAAGTAGCGGATGCCACCCGGTTGCTGGTCGATGAAGATACGACCGCAGCGATGGGGAAACTTAACGAGGCCATTCACCACGACGAAACCCTTACTTCGGCTTATCGTCTGCGAGGACAGGTATTATTGCGGTTACGAGAATTTCAGACGGCCTATCCGGATTTGTTGCGAGCCTCGCAGGAAGATCCTTTCGATGAAGACTTGTACTTTAATTTGGCTACCTGTAGCTATTACCTGAAGAAGTACGCCCAGAGCCGCTCGCATCTCAACAAGGTACTGACGCTATCCCCTCAAAATGGCAAAGCTCTGACCATGCGGGGAACCAACTTCTGGCTGGAAAAAGATTCCTTGCAAGCCTGTGAAGATTGGCAAAAAGCTGCCAGTTTGGGCGAAACGGAAGCGAAAACTTTGGTTCATGACTATTGTAACCTACGATGATATCATAATTTAAAAAGCGTTTTTCCTTTTCTATATGATCAGGGAAAACGCTTTTTCATTGTATCCATCGTTTATTTTATACCTCATTAGGGGCGTTTTTCGGCCCGCTGAGATGGCTGGTCTTTTAGTCCGTATCGCGAACACCGCTCACTTCCTTTTGCTCGGGCCACCGCACTGCTAAGGAAGTAGGCGGCTTGAGCCCGCCATGGAATGGGATAGGACGGGGATCGGTTTATGTCGTCGACTATGATAATACACTAATAAATATCAGAAGATGAAAACCCCTCCCGCCTATCACCGCGTAACGACCTACGATAGCTGCAATGCGGTGGGCTGAAGCAGGCTATCGTTAGTCGTGGAGTGGCTGATAGGCTACCGAATAGCCGTGTATGCGGCCCCAAACTTCGTCTAGGTGAATAACGACCTTCCAAAGGAGCCACAGATCGTTAAATAGAAAGAGGTTACTAGCTCTCCGTGTTTACTAGGACCGAATTCTACACTGTCTAGGAAAACGTAAATAGATAGAAATAAACGATCATTACTGCCGCCACGTATCAGGCGATTGTCGCCACTCCTTGAGTGTATCTACCTGATCGTCGGTAATATAACCCAGAGGTACGGCAGCTTCTACTAGGGCATTATAGTTACTCAAACAGTGAAGCGTAACGCCTGCCTGCTGGAAATTTTGTTCGGCAACGGGAAAACCGTAGGTGAAAATAGCCGCCATACCCACGATTTCAGCTCCGGCGTTTCGTAACGCATCTACGGCTTTCAGCGAACTTCCACCCGTCGAAATCAAATCTTCAATCACGACGACTTTCTGACCCGCTTCCAGACGACCTTCAATCTGATTGCCCATGCCATGTTCTTTCGGTTTCGGACGAACGTATAGAAAGGGTAAGCCCAGCACATCAGCCACCAAAGCTCCCTGCGGAATACCCGCTGTGGCAACCCCAGCAATGGCTTCGACACCCGCAAACTGGGTTTTGATTGCCTCAGCGAGTGCTTCTTTGATGTACGTACGAACCGGAGCCGAAGAAAGCGTAACCCGGTTGTCGCAATAAATGGGTGATTTCCAGCCCGAAGCCCAGGTAAAAGGCGATTCAGGACTTAGACGTACAGCTTTTACTTCCAAAAGCATTTCAGCCACGCGGGCCGCTACAGTTGATTCCATGGCACAAAAATAAAAGGAAGTTGCGGGGTTCCAGCAACCAGCGTTGGCTTCTAAAAATAATCCATACCGGAACGCAGACTATTCCTTCCGCGTTGTAGGCGGGTCTCCGGTTTTCGTCGTATCCAGGCGATACTTTGTAGATTCGAGGATAGAGACTTTCGCAACATCGCTTACTTTTGTACCATTAACCATTAGAGAACTCCTGCATGGTCCTGTTTATCAACGACCGTCCCGTTAAGCTGACTGATGCTCAGCGATCTGATTTACTACGGGAAAAACGTGACTTTGACGTGGTGATTGACACCCGTCTTGAAGTTATTAAAACCGAAAATTTACACGGTCATGTACTTATTCTCAACGCTTCGCTGGCCACTACGGAGCGTTTAATGGATCTTCTTCACGACGAACACCCGGCAGCTCTGCAAAGCATTCTGTTACAGGTAGCCGATCAGAAGGCCGCCGAAGGAAGATTGAAAAATTACTTCAAAGTGGTAAAGGCAGCTGGTGGCGTAGTCTTCAAAGACGACAAAATGCTGTTGATCTACCGCCTCAAACGCTGGGACTTACCGAAAGGAAAACTTGATCCGGGCGAGAAATCGAAAGAAGCTTCCTTACGCGAAGTGGAAGAAGAAACGGGCTTACAGGCAGAACTGGGCGAGAAAATCTGCACCACCTGGCATACCTATACGCACAACGGCAACCGAATCCTAAAGCGTACGAAGTGGTACCGAATGACTTGCCTGGACGACCAGCACATGCAGCCTCAGGAGGAGGAGCACATTGAAAAAATTGCCTGGATGACGAAAAAAGAAGTCCAGAACGCCATGGTCGATTCTTACAGCTCCATTCGCTACGTTTTTGACCGGCTTTGGAATAGCGTATCGGTTTAATAACTGGTACCGAAGCACATACAAGGTAAAAGTCCCGAAGGCAGCATGGCTTTCGGGACTTTTTTTTCGATTTCTTTATCTGAGAATAAGCTCGATTTACATCTTTAGCGTTTGGCCCGTTCATACTGTGGAACCCAGGCTATATCGTCCCCTAACACTTTAGCGGCATGCAGGGGGAAATTTGGATCACGGAGCGATTCGCGGGCGATTAAAATAAGATCGGCCTGCCCGTTTTCGAGAATAGCCTCGGCTTGTTCCGCTTTCGTAATGATGCCTACCGCTCCGGTCAGCATACCGGACTCTTTTTTGATTTGCTCAGCAAAAGGTACCTGATAATTCGGTCCAGCCTGAATGCGGGCGTAGGATACTAAACCGCCCGAAGAGGAATCGATTAGGTCCACTCCTTTCGTTTTCAGTACTTTCGCTAGTTGGACGGACTGCTCCACATCCCAACCGCCTTCGGCCCAGTCACTCGCCGAAATCCGGACAAATACGGGTAATTCCTGCGGCCAGACCGTATGCACGGCTTCCAGTACTTCGAGTAACAAGCGAATCCGGTTTTCAAAACTTCCACCGTAATCGTCCGTTCGCTGGTTACTTAAGGGCGAAAGAAACTGATGAATCAGATAGCCGTGAGCCGCGTGAATCTCGATCAGTTCATACCCTGCCCGAAAAGAACGGCCGGCGGCTTCTTTAAAATCGTTGATCACTTTCGCAATACCCGCTTCGTCCAAGACCGTGGGAACGGGTTCTTCTTCCCGAAACGGAATAGCACTGGGGGCTACGGTTGTCCAGCCGCCCTCTTCCACAGGGACCTTGCCTTCTCCTTCCCAGGGACGACGCCCACTGGCTTTCCGACCGGCATGAGCCAGCTGAATCCCCGGTACTGCTCCCTGCTGGCGAATAAAAGTGGTAATCTGCTGAAGTTTATCGAGATGCTCATCCTGCCAGATGCCCAGATCCTGGGGTGAAATACGCCCCTCGGGTGAAACGGCCGTAGCTTCCTGGATAATCAATCCGGCTCCGCCGATAGCCCGGGCTCCCAGATGCACCAAATGCCAGTCGTTAGCAAAACCATCGACGGCCGAGTACTGGCACATGGGTGAAATGGCAATCCGATTGCGAAGCGTAATTTTTTTTAGCGTTAATGGAGCAAACAAACGTGACATATTTCCAATGTTTTAAAATCCGAAGAAAGATCTGTCACTAAAAAAAATACGCCCGAAAAAGGTTCAGCATTCCTCTCTCGGCAAGCCGCGTATACATTTACTCCAATTCACTGACGGGATAGGGCAAATACTGATCTACCCTGGCCCCGTAGCGGTGCAGGTCACGGATGATGGTACTGGAAATGGGAGCCAGTTCCGGCGAACAGATCAGGAAAACCGTTTCTACGCCTTCGTATAAATCACGGTTTACCTGAGCAATGCTGTTTTCATACTCAAAATCCGTTGTATTTCGTAAGCCGCGTAACAGAAAAGTGGCTCCGTTGTCGCGGGCAACGCGGGCCGTTAGATCCTGGTACGGCACGACCTGGACCGGATCATTGATGAACGTCCGCTGGATAGAGCGAGTCATGGGCTCCAGCGGGAAATGACGTTTTTTGTTGGAATTGTGGCCAATGCCAATGATGATTTCGTCGAACAGTTTCAGACCCCGCCGAACAATGTCTTCGTGTCCTTTCGTAAAAGGATCAAACGAACCGGGGAAAAAGGCAATACGAGGCATTCGGGCGATTGACGTTAAGCTTGTCAGGAAGAAAATTTAACTGATTAAAGTAACCATCCGGTGAGACGGGACCTGATCGGCGGATAGCTCGGGAATAGCAACAGACTCCGGCAGACCCAGCGTTAACTGAGCCAGGTAGGGCAGTAAGCCCTGGTATACATCGGATGCTTCGGTAATCTCTCCGAAAGCCCAGGCCTGTACCACTTCCGTATTGACTTTAAGCTCGTGCAACACGAACAGGATGTAGTAAATTAAATCAGCAGAGGCCCGGTATACAAAGCGGTTGCAATAATGCAGCCTTCCGTTCTGTAAATAAATTAGCGTAGCAGCCTGTTTTTCTACGTACAGCAACAGGCCTTCTTCCGTAATTTTTGTACTGAGTTGCAGTAAAATATCGACCTGGTGAACGATCTGAATGGTTTCAAACGGGTATACTTCCAGCAGCCATTCCGTCCAGCTGACTGGTAGGGAAAAACGGTGACGGCTTCCCACGCTGGATGTACGGTGTGTTGTACGGATTCGTGACTGGTTACCAGTCCACGTGCCAGCGACAGAGCCCGGGCCGCATATTCCTTCCGAAACAACGAAGTAGGCACCAGGGTAAAGGACTGATTGGAAATAATGACCCGTACGGCTTTCCAGAACGTCTTTTGCGTCAATTCGTGCTCGCTGAGCAGACGTTGAATGGCCGTCAGGTACTCTTCTTCCGTGTTGACTTCCATCAGAGCATATTCGTCAAGCCAGAGGCAACGATTCCGAGCAGGATCGATGATACTGATTTGAAGTTCCTGCGATCCCAGTCCAAGTGTAAGAATATACGAACTGACACTTGTCAGCGAAAGGGCTTCCTGCCGAAAGTGGGTAGCAGCGGTCATCATCGAATGAGTATATAGGGATAAGGGGATTCAACACGATTCCGGCGAGCCAGGGTACCAACCCCCTCATCCCTGGCAGCCTAGGGCCGTCCGTCAGCGAACGCAGCCCGTACTACAAAGAACTTGGTTTCGCCGTCAAAGTCAAACTGAAAGAGTTTTTCTTCGTAATAAAGCGTTACCCGGCGGCCAGAGCGTAACGCTTCATTGATGGTATTGATCGTTGAATCTTTGCCCGAATCTACGCTAAATTCCCATTTTTCAGCATTCATCTGGCCTGTACCTTCAGAAAAACCGCCCAGTAGCAACTCGCCTTCCCAGGTTTTGAATACGTAACCGCGTTTGCTGAATCGAGTGATCGTTCCGGCTCGTTCGCCTTCTGAGTAATTAATGAGCGTCAATACCCAGAATACAAGAATGGTTACGACAAGTAAGCCGAGTAAAACTTTACCAAAGGTTTTCATGATAGGTTGTTTAATTACGTTTGGAGCACCAGGTGTGGGTGTTACCAGCCTTTTCTCCGCAGGGTTGTTGTGCGATAGTTCAGGGCCTGGTGCGGGGCCAAAGAAAAGTACGTTTATTGAATTTTGCTTATGCTTCGTGTTTTTTTCCTAGCTATCGGCTTAAAAAATATTGCCAGCAAAATTACTTGGAACGAATCGCCAGTACCGGATCCATCCGGGCGGCAATCCAGGCGGGTACGATGCCCGAAAGGAGTCCGATTGTACTGGATACGCCCAACCCAATCAGGATGTTTCGCAGCGAAAGTTCGATGGTTAGGGTTCCTGCGGATAAAAAGTCAGTAGCCAGACGAGCACGATCCCCACCAGACCGCCAATCAGGCTTAAGAAGATGGCTTCAAACAGGAATTGAAATAGTATAAAGTAAGTTTTCGCTCCCAGCGATTTCTGAATGCCAATCAGGTTTGTGCGTTCTTTTACGGATACGAACATGATGTTGGCAATCCCGAATCCCCCAATAAGCAACGAAAACAAGGCAATAATGAGGCCTGCTCCGCGTAAGGCACTAAAGATCGTCTCGACAATGTTCTGAATGGCTTCGGGACGGTTGATGGAAAAGTTATCTTCCTGGTAGGGTTTAAGGCCGCGTTTGGTTCGCATCAGGCCCATTAGCTCGCCCTCAAGTTCCTGAAGTTTCTCGTCGCGGTCGTATCCTTTGATGGAAATATTCGGTTCGGAATACTTGGTATGAAAAAGTTTTGAAAAGGCCAGGTACGGGATATAGCAACGAATGTCGGGCTTACCGCCAATCTCAAACATACCCGTACCGATCCGTTCAATGACGCCGATTACCTGAAAACGCAAGCCTTTAATTTGGATGTAATTACCGACGGCTTCTTCGTAAGGAAACAAATTAGCCGCAATGTCGGCTCCGATCACCGCCACATTACGGGCGGCCTCTTCTTCCATGGGGCTGAAGTAACGTCCTTTTTCGACGGGTAAATCCGAAATCTGATTGTACTGATAGGTGATTCCCCGCACACCCGCCGTCATTGAATTATTCCCGTGTTTAAGCGTTTGTCCACCCCGCCCGTCCGAAATGGCGATGTACTGGGCATTCTCCAGATTACGTTCCAGAAAACGATATTCAGAAAAACTCGGAGCAGGGCGACGGAAGAATTTCCACCAGGCGTAATTCGGCTCGCTGTAATCCCAGGACCATTTGGATACAAACAGCGTATTACTGCCCGTAAAACTCAGGCTTTCCCGGATGCTGTTTTCCAGGGAATCGACCATTGTAAAAACGGCAATGATGGAAAAAATCCCAACCGTTACACCCAATAGCGAAAGGATGGTACGCAGGAGGTTTGACCGCAGGGCCTGCCAGGCGAAACGGAGACTTTCGAACACTTGTCGAAGAAATTTCATACCGGGAATTCTTCTCGTCATTAGGGAAAATCTAAAGTAGAACGATCGCCCCGTCGGGTGCAAGCAAAATGTGGAGGAAAGGCCTGTTTTTCTGGGTTAAACGGCACCCAGCATTTAAAAGATTTTCACAAAAAATCCAAAAAAGCTTGACATTCGGTAGTAAGAAATTGCATATTTAGCCAAAACTATCTGGTATCTAGCTGAATTCCATGAAGTTATCCGAATTTAAATTTGATTTGCCGCAAAATCTTATCGCTCTTCACCCGGCCGAACGCGGCGATTCCCGGCTGATGGTAGTTAACCGGCAAACCAAGCAAATTGAACATCGAAAATTCGGTGACATTGTATCATACTTCGGCGACGGAGATACCATGGTAGTCAACGATACGAAAGTTTTTCCGGCCCGTCTCTACGGAAGCAAGGAAAAAACCGGTGCTCAAATTGAAGTTTTCCTGTTGCGGGAGCTGAACCGTGAGCATCGCCTCTGGGACGTACTCGTTGACCCAGCCCGTAAAATTCGGGTGGGCAATAAGTTATACTTTGGCGACAGTGATCTGGTAGCCGAGGTGATTGATAACACGACTTCCCGGGGCCGTACCATTCGGTTCCTGTACGACGGTGATCACAGTGCCCTGATGAAGGCCATCCACGAACTGGGTGAAACGCCGCTACCGGAGGAAATCAAAAACCGTCGTAAAACGACCGATGAAGATCGCGAACGTTACCAGACGATTTTTGCCGATGATAATAAGGTAGGAGCCGTAGCTGCCCCAACGGCAGGCTTGCACTTTACCAAGAACATCGTCAAGCGAATGGAAATCAACGGAACGCAATTTACGCCCATCACTCTGCATGTGGGATTGGGTACGTTCCGTCAGGTTGACGTGGAAGATTTGACTAAACACAAAACGGATTCCGAGCCGTATTTCATTCCACCCGTTACGGCTGAGGTGGTTAATGCTTCGCTCGACGCCAATAAACGCGTTTGTTCTGTTGGAAATACCGTACTGAAAACGCTGGAATCATCCGTATCGGCGAATTCCCGCCTGAAACCGAGTGAAGGCTGGACCGATCGGTTCATTTTTCCTCCGTACGACTTCAAAATCAGTAATGCCCTGCTGACTAATCTACACTTGCCCGAGTCCGTACTACTGATGGGCGTTTGTGCCTTCGGTGGTTATGATCTCGTCATGCAGGCCTATGAGATTGCGATGAAGGAGAAATATAAGTTCTTTAGTTACGGTGATCTAATGTTGATTTTATAGCCAAAACCGGACGTGTACTAGCCATACGTCCGGTTTTTGCGTTTTTCTCTGCATGAAGCAATACGCCATTCTGGTGGCGGGCGGAAGTGGCAGCCGTATGGGTGTTGCCCTGCCCAAGCAATTTCTATCCGTTGCGGGTAAGCCTATTCTGGTTCATACGCTCGAACGGTTTCTGGCCTATTCTGCCGATCTTCAGATTATTCTTTGTCTCCCGGCCGATCAGCTGGCCTACTGGCAGGAGCTCAAACAAGCGTACCCCCTTCCCTTTAGGCACCCTATCATCGAAACGCCCGGAGGAGCGAGTCGCTTCCAATCCGTGCGGAATGGCCTGCAGCGTATTGAGGGAAGCGAAGGACTCGTAGCTGTGCACGACGGGGTACGTCCCTTCGTTCCGGTAGAGGTCATCGCCGAAAGTTTTCGTACGGCCGCTCAGAAGGGTACGGCGGTAGTATCCGTAGCCGCGAAAGATTCAATCCGACTGGTGCAAAACGAAACGGAAAATCAGGCCCTCGATCGTTCGCGATTACGACTGGTACAAACACCGCAAACGTTTCAGGTGGCCGTACTAAAGCAGGCTTTCGAACAATCCGAAAGTCCATTGTTCACCGACGATGCCAGCGTAGCCGAAGCGGCCGGATTTCCGATTTTCCTCGTGGAAGGTTCGTACGAAAATATCAAAATTACGACACCCGAAGATTTATGGATGGCCGAAGCCATCCTTCGACGATCTTAACTCAGGCCCACCCTTCCTTTAGTTCGTTAACTTTTCTTACAAAAAAATATTCCGCATTAGAATTTACTAATCTGATGTGGATAACTCTTGTTTCTGCCGAAAACATGAGTCAAAATCCTTATATTTACTGATTGCCCATTTCAGGGTAGCTTTTATTTTACATATATTCCTTCCTCATACTAGCTTTATGCATCACACGTCTCCGCCTCTTTTACAAGCAGCTATCGCCTCGACTAGCCGAGGCCCGGTACAACGTTTTCTACGTAGTCAGATCCGGGTCTTTCGTCAAACGTCCCCCCGACAAATCATTAAGGATAATCTGCTTATCGCGATGGGAATTTTCACCGCTGCCATTGGGCTTCGCGGCTTTCTTCTTCCCAGCGAATTTCTGGACGGCGGAGTAACGGGTATTTCGCTGCTGGTTCGGGCACTGACGGGCTGGGATCTTTCCATTCTTTTGATTGCCTTTAATATTCCGTTTATCGTTCTGGGTTATCGACAGATTTCTCTGGGTTTTGCGATACGTACGCTGGTAGCCATTATCTGCCTGGCCTTGTGTCTCGCTTTTCTGCAGTTGCCCGTCTTCACGCACGATAAGCTATTGATTGCCGTCTTCGGCGGATTCTTTCTCGGGGCGGGTATCGGTATGTCTATTCGAGGTGGCTGCGTACTTGACGGTACTGAAATTCTGGCTCTGTACCTGAGCCGTAAGACAGGGTTTACGGTAGGCGACATCATCATGGCGATTAACGTCTGCATTTTTAGCGTCTCAGCGATCCTGATTAACGTTGAAACGGCTCTCTACGCCATGCTTACCTACTTCTCGGCTTCCCGTACCATTGAATTCATTATTACGGGTCTGGAAGAATATACGGCCATCACCATCGTTTCGGAAAAGAGTGAGTACATCCGGCGAATGATTGTGAATGAGATGGGTCGCGGCGTAACCATGTTCAAAGGACAACGGGGATTCGGCAAACGCGGCGAACGCGACGGCGATATTGACATTGTGTATACCGTAATTACACGACTGGAAATTACGCGACTTAAAAATGCCGTCGCCAAAATCGATAATCAAGCCTTTATCGTGCAGCACAGCATCCAGGATACCAAAGGCGGAATGATTAAAAAACGAGCCTTTCACTGATCAGCTGCCAGCCCACAAGGCTGGCAGTTTTTCTATCCGTTCAAGGATAGCTGGACGGAACTTTGTAAGCAGTTCTTTACTTACTCTCCCCGAAGGATCTCACTCATTTTCAGCCCCACCCGATTTCCTAAAACTATTTATCGAAAAAAACGAAAAAAATAGTTGTTAAACTAAAATATTAGTTTAACCTTTGAAGCAAGGATACTTCTGCAAAACGGAAAGGTCTATAGTTTTGATCATTGAAGTATCCATTAAACGATGCACAATTATGGTTGAAAAAGAACTTACCCGGGCCGAGGAGCAGATCATGCACGTACTCTGGACACTGGAAAAAGGTTTTGTCAAAGACGTTCTAGATCAATTACCTGAGCCGAAACCGGCCTACAATACCGTTTCTACCATTATCCGGATTCTGGAACAGAAAGGCTTCGCAGGGCATACGGCCTATGGCAAATCGCACCAGTACCATCCCCTTATTACGAAGGAACAGTACCGGACGTTTGCCACCGAAAAATTAATGGAAGGGTATTTCGGCAATTCCATCGGCAGTTTGTTTTCGTTTTTCGTGAAGAAGAAGAAAGTAGAGCTTAACGAAGCTGACGATATTCTGAAAATGATTGAGCAGATGAAGAAGCAGTAAACGTTGCTTTGCGTCCGTTCCGCTTCTACCCTACACAGGTAAGGGCAGCCCACACCCTCTATCCACCTTTAAACGACCGAAAGGCCACTCCAACGGTATGAATTGGTTGCACTATCTCCTGCAAGTAAATCTGTATTTGGCTGGTTTTTATGGGTTTTACTGTATCCTGCTCCGGCGGGAAACCTTTCACCAGCTTAATCGCAGCTTTTTGCTGGCAGGTACAGCACTGGCTTTCTTTATTCCCGCCATCCAGTCCGACTGGGTACGGAGCTGGTTTGTAACGCAGCAGGTCAATGAATCGATTTACGCCTATTATAATCCAGGGGTGGTATTCATTCGGCCTGATTACCTGGACAACCACGAATCGGTTCATCCACTCGCCTGGGGACACGTGCTGGCGGTCGTTTACATGTGTGGGATGCTTTTTCTGTTAGGCAAGTTCGCCTTCCAGCTCATGCGACTGAGCGATCTGATTCGGTACCGGTACCACCGTAAAGCGAATACGGCTTTTGCGTTTTTCAATCACTTTTTCGTCGGTAAAAATTTACCTAACCGACAAACGATTGAAGCCCACGAACGCGTCCATGTACGGCAGCTTCACTCCGCAGACGTGATCTTTTTTGAATTAGTAGCCATTATCAACTGGTTCAATCCACTGGTTTATTTAATGAAGCAGGACATTCGTCTCTTGCACGAATACCTGGCTGACGAAGTGGCCAGTAAGTGCGAACCCAGTCGGGCCGATTACGCCATGCTGCTATTTTCCCAGCAGTTTGGGGTCAATACAACGGATTTAGTTCATCCTTTTTTTAATAAATCGCTTCTTAAACCTCGAATCAGTATGTTACAGAAAACGCCTTCCAGCACTGCGGCTTTGGGTAAGTATGGATTGATTTTACCCGTCTTTGGGACCATGCTCTTTCTTTCAACCGCTTTTTCGGAGCAAGTAACGGCTCAAGCCAAACCCGCTACGCCCGCGGCTCCTTCGCAAAAGCCCGCAAAAACCAGCCAGCCCGTTCCTGACCCTGAGGTGTATACCGTTGTTGATAAAGCAGCTGGGTTCCCGGGTGGTCAGAGGGCTATGTATGACTTTCTGGCTAAAACCGTTCAATATCCGAAGCCTGCGGCACGAGCCAATGTCCAGGGAAAAGTGTTCGCCCGATTCGTGGTTGAAAAAGATGGCTCGCTTAGTAATATTGAGATTGCAAAAGGCCTGGGTTTTGGTTGTGACGAAGAAGCCATGCGGGTCTTAAACGCCATGCCGAAGTGGGAACCGGGTGTAGCTAAGGGAGAAGCCGTTCGTAGCTACTACAACTTGCCGATTACCTTTATGCTGGACAAAAAGAAAACAGCTAAAACTTCCAAGTAAAGGATCAGCGGCAACTTCTACGGGACGCTTCCTGGATTTCCGCTCTTAAGTACAAACTTGCTCCCCGCGACGTATACCATTTGGCGTAGCATACGATTTCATCCAATACTATTCTCTTTTCTGTAATTGGTACCCTTAGCGTAACACTTCAACTCACTTATCGCTATGATTTTCCGATTTTTACCTCTACTCCTGTTACTACTGGAGTGCCTGACAGGTATGGCCCAATCGCAGAATGATTCCTGGTTACAGGCCCAGGAGCAGATCCGTCGCGGGGAGTATGTCCAGTCGATTCCAGTCTTGCAGAAGATTCTGGAAACGGATAGTACGCAAGTAGAAGCCGCCCTCCAATTAGGCTTCGTACAACAGCGATTGGGCCAGTTACCAGCGGCCCGTAAAACGTATGAAACCGTACTGCGACGTGATACGAGCCAGATCGAGGCGTTGAATCAACTGGCAATATTGTCAGAAAAAAACGCTCAGTATCGCCGGGCCCTGCACTATTACCAACGTCTTATCCAACTCGACACGACGAATGCATATCTGTTTAAACAGGCTGCTGTCCAGTATAGTCGTCTGGAGCAATTGGGTCAGGCCATTGCTTTTTACAATAAGGCGGTGGCTCTCAACCCACAGGATATTGAATCCTGGGGAGAGTTGACGCGGATCCATCTGGATATAAATGATGCCGCTCATCTGAAACTAGCGGGTGAATGCGTTGAGAAAGGCCTGACTATTGATCCCAATTCCATACGGCTGTTGCTACAGAATAGCCGGGTTGATTTCCGGTTGGGGCGATTTGCCGAAGTAGTCACCAGTCTTCAGAAAACCATGGCTCAGGGTGATTCTTCGGCTTTTTACCAGCGAATGTTAGGGCGGGCCTATTACGAAATTGATAGTCTGGATCAATCCATTTTTACGTTCCGGCGATTACTGAATGCGGGGGAAGAAACGGAATACGTATACGGTGGTTTAGGTACGGCGTATCTCCTAAAGGCTAAAAAAGATTCGGCTCATTTTGATCTCAATGCCTTCCGTAATTTCAAACAGGCCATTCAACTGGCACAAACCCGGGTGCCTGACTACCAGATGGGCCTGGGAGATGTCTATGAGCTGGAAGGCAAACCTGCATCCATCAAACGGGCTATTAAAATCTACCAGGAAACCTTTAACCTGTCCGAACGTCCGAAGGCTCTGTACCGACTGGCTCAGTTGCACGATACCTATCAGGTAGATATGGAACTGGCAAAGACGTATTATCAGGAACTCATCAAAACCTGTAAAGTCATTGTGAGTAATCCCCGGAACGCCAGACCCATGGAAATGCTAGATTGCACGTATGCAACGCTGGCAGCAAATCGACTGGCTGAACTCAATAAGTTAACTCCCAACGCTACTGCTCCGCTGGCTCAGGATAGTGTTCAGGTAATAGCCGATACTACCAAAAACGATTAATCATTTTCCACTAAACCCTTTATGGCCCGTTCATTCGGGCTTTTTTCTCCATTTTTATAACTAAAAACTTAGTTTAAACTTATACACCCATGGAAACGTATCAAACCCTCGAAGACTATGTTTTTGCGAACCGCAATCAGGCCTACGGAGCTTATGAACTACGCCAGAGTATAAGCCAGTACCTCCGTTGGGCAACCGTAATCAGTATCAGCCTGTTTCTGGTACTAGCTTTAGCTCCCGTACTTTTTGCTCGTTTATCTCCCTCCAAAAGTTCGGTTTCTGCTCATCTTACGCCGGTGAAAGTAGAACTTGAAACGCCTGAGATTCCCCAAACACCACCTACTCTGCCTCCACCACCCGCTCCTGACGTTCCTCAAACGAACACGTATGAACTTAAACCCCCGGTTGTAGTCGCTGATGAGCAGGTCCCTGACGATTCATTTCTGGCAACCCAAGAGCAGTTGCAGGTCCATCAGGCTGGTTCGCGGACATTTCTGGAGGGTAATGACCTGCCTGCTATTGTAGATGTCACGGAAAGTTCCGGGAAAAAGGAGGATCTGATCGTAGAAGTCAGTCCTAAGAAAAGCAATGAAGTGATGCTAACAGTCGAAATCCAGCCAGAATATCCGGGTGGAATGGAAGCGTTCAATCAGTATTTACGAAAGAATCTTCGTTACCCCACGCAGGCTGAGCAGGCCAACGTAAGTGGCAATGTGTATCTCTCGTTTGTGGTTGAAAAAGATGGAAGCATTACGCAGCTCCAGATTCTGAAAGGATTAGGTTTCGGCTGTGATGAAGAGGCTCAGCGGGTATTACAGGCAATGCCCCGCTGGAAACCCGGCCGCCAACAGGGTCGAGCGGTTAAGTGTCGGTTTAATCTACCTATCGCGTTCCGGCTTGAATAAGTTTTGTGTACTAGCTTATTAGGAAAAATAGTACGAAACAAGGGAAGAAACGGAGAGGTTTTTGTAGCCTACCGCTTCGATCGGACAATTGAACTTTACCAATAAAAAATTTTAAATAGTATATTCCGGTGTTTAGTGTAATTTAAATTTCTGATAATCAGTTGCTTTGTATTGTCGTTAATTGCATATTTGCCTCTGTAAATCAAATGGAATAATCCAACCATGAGTCTGTCTAAGCAAACACTCAAGAGTAAGCCTGTTACAAAGGTCACATTCACTGTTCCTTCTGAGCATTGCAATGGAGCTAAAGCAGTTGCCGTTGTAGGTGAATTCAACGGATGGGATGCCGATGCTACTCCTTTGAAAAAACAAAAAGATGGTTCTTTTAAAGGCACTGTTGAATTAACAACTGGCAAAGAATATCAATTCCGTTATTTAGTCGATGGCGAAGTCTGGATCAACGAAACCGAAGCGGATAAATTTGTTGCTAGTGGCATTTCTATGGAAGAAAACTCAGTGGTTGTCCTGTAATATACGGTACATCATTTTTCTGAATCCCCGGCTTTTTTATAAAGTCGGGGATTTTTTTGTTACAGCTTGCAACGTTTATGCCTGCTTTTGCATCCTTTATCCAGAAACCAAATCAATCACCAGCACGGAAGTGTTTTACAAAGAAAAAGTAAAAATTTTAGGTACCATGTATTGCAAAGTACCTAACAACACCTATCTTTGTAACATCAAAATAAGAACAGCGATACCGTTTAGTTTCCGTTCATCCCGAAGTGGTAGCATAAACTAAGTTTTTATCGTTGTTTTGAATCACCTCCGAACGTAAACTCCTTTCAGCCATGAAGTTCTTTGGTCTTGCATTCCGAAAAATTTCCTTCCTGTTGGTACTGCTGGGATTATTCAATGTCCAGGGTTTCGGTATGGGTACCCCCCACCGCTTGTATACGGGTAAAGGACTGGTTACCCAACTGGCCCGTAAAACCAGTACGCTGGTTCATACCAAATCCAACGAAATTCCAGCGAAGGCTGCAACTATTACTTCTTATCCGAAAGTAGCCCGTTCGTTAATGACGGTAATACTGGATTGGGCCATACAACTCTTTACGTCCCAAGAAGACGTAACTACGATACCATCGCAGAAGAATCGGACCCCTCAGGGCCGTTCGGTCTGCCCGACCATTTATCAGGTCTAACACTTTTTTTAGTTTTGGTTAAGGGTTATTTGGACAAAGCCGCTCATTTGAGCGGCTTTGCCTTTAGAAGCCCTATGTTCTTCCGTTTGATTTTAATTATATTCCCTTCCTATGAACTATCTATTTGTCTACGGTACCTTACGACGAACGGCCAACCATGCCATGCATGAGGTGCTGCAGCGGCAGGCCCAGTGGGTGGATGAAGGTTCAGTACCCGGAAAGCTCTACCTGATTGACTGGTATCCTGCTCTGACCCGAAGTCAGGATTCAGACGACCGGGTGAAAGGTGAGGTGTATTGGCTACCAGACCCAGAGCGTACCTTTGCCGAACTGGACTCTTATGAAGGGTACTATCCCGAAGACGAAGCCCATTCCGATTATTTACGACAACCCGAAACCGTGCAGCTTCTTGACGGCACCTCGGTTCAGGCCTGGGTATACATTTATAATTTGCCTACGATCGGGCTAACGCAAATTAAAAGTGGGGATTTTCTCAATCGTTAATACAAGCCGTTCTTCACCGCGTATACAACCATAGCTGCCGTATTTTTTGCCCCGATTTTCTCCATGATGCGAGTACGGTGTCCTTCTACGGTACGGTCACTGATGTACAGCCTTTCAGCGATTTCGGCGTTGGTTAGTCCACTGCATATGAGTTGCAGTACTTCCAGTTCGCGTTCACTCAGGGGTGTTTGAGAAGAAAAAGAAGGTTTTCTGGGCTTCGAGCGTTCGATCATCCGACGGTGCATCACCTTCGTCAGGAAAGCTCCGTAATAGTAGTTTTCTTCCATGACCGTCCGGACGGCTTTCACAACCTCGTCGGGATCGCTGTCTTTGATCAGGTAACCGTTGGCTCCCAGTTCCATCAGGTTGGTTACGAATCCATCATCATCGTGCATGGATATGATGATAATCTTTACCTCCGGAAAACGATTTCGCAGCTGTTCGGTGGTTTTAATACCGTCCAGAACCGGCATTTGTAAATCCAGTAAAACGACATCGGGTACCTGAAAGGCCAGTTGGGTGAGCAAATCCTGCCCATCCTGAGCTTCCAGGATAACCTCAATTGAATCGTAGGTTTTCAAGATATTGGCCAGTCCCCTCCGAAAAAGGGCATGATCATCGGCAATAGCTACGCGAATGTGGGAAGTACCACTCATAAGTAATCAGGACGTATGCAGCGGAATGTCAACGACGGTATGTGTTCCCTGACCGGGAGAAGTTTCAAACACGACATCCCCTCCTACTACGTTCAAACGGCTTTCAATATTTTTCAAGCCCATAGGAGTCGTTTGCTGCTGAACTTTCGACCAGTCGAAGCCCATTCCATTATCACTTAATGTAAAAAAAACTCGTTTCGGTTGGTACAGCAATAATACCTCAATACGACTCGCCTCGGCGTGTTTAAGGCTATTCTGGAGTAACTCCTGGGCTACCCTGAATAAAGTAAATTCAATGGACCGATCAAGGCGGTGTTCTTCTCCGCGGCACTCCAGTTCAATGCATACGTCGGGATGCGATTGCTGTAACTTTTCAACCAATTCCTGTAATACGATCACCAAACCCAGTTTTTCCAGGGCAGGTGGCTGTATCTCTTTGGTAATTCGCCGAACGTTCTTCACCGCCTCTTCGAGCAGGCGTTTGGTCTGTTCAGCACTCTGCAGCGATTCCGGACAGTTATCCAGATAACGGGTTACCAGCGAAAAACTCATTCGCGTGGCCGATAGCAGACTTCCTATATCTTCGTGTAAATCAGCTGCAATTCGCTGGGCTTCTGCTTCCTGCGAGCGAATACTGGCTTCGAGACTGCCTTCCAGGTACCGAATGAATGCTTTCTGACGTAACTGCTTTCGCCTGGTCATTACAAAAAACAGCAGACTCCCCAGACCCATGAGTGCTGTAAATGTAATACCAGCCGCCAGCGTTAGCGGAAAGTCTTCTAAGGTGTGGTTCATGGATGCCTATTCTAAAACCAATGCCGGAATAATTCGCCTTACCAGGCTCGCTACTGATCGGATTGCCTTTGGGCTCTATACAGAAATAGCCAACGGCTCTCTTTTGATCCGTTTATTACTGAAAGCACCGGAGACTTCAGCGATCATCTCCTTGCTTACAACCGCTGGACTCATCGACGAGAGCGTCGTGTGAACCGCTCTTTTTTACTATGCGTATGGGAAAGTCCTGGGGTAGTTACAACTAATTTCGGCTAGACAAACTAACAATCAAGATTGGTTTGGGAAGCTTTTTCAGAGGATTGGTAACTAAAGATCGGTTTCCGGTTTATTCAGTTAGTAAATTTGCATGGATTACGTATGGCCTCCAACTGGTTCCCTTAAAATCGGGGAAAAAGCCGGGTAAAATCAAGGGAAAATACCTAAGCACTACCACCTATTTTACTGCATTATTTTGAAAACAGTGGTTCAGTTTTTTGCGAAGGTCATCTCATAAACAGATTTGTTTTTCGCTACATAACCTGGGCGTTTGCTAGTAAAAGTAGTCAAATTTTCTGCACTTCGTATGCAACCACTCGCCGAACGCATGCGTCCCCGTACGCTGGATGAATACATTGGCCAACAGCATCTTTTAGGCCCCAAAGCCGTACTCCGCCAAGCCATCGATGCCCAGCGGATTCCCTCCATGATTCTCTGGGGCCCGCCGGGTGTGGGTAAGACTACCTTGGCAACCCTCATTTCGCAGTCACTGAAAGTCCCGTTTTTTAGTCTTTCCGCCATTAATTCAGGCGTAAAGGATATTCGGGATACGATTGAATCGGCCTCTAAACAGCGATTTTTCAGTTCAGCCAGTCCTATTTTGTTCATCGACGAAATTCATCGCTTTTCCAAATCGCAGCAGGATTCTTTGCTGGGGGCCGTCGAACGGGGCATTGTGACGCTTATCGGAGCCACTACCGAGAACCCATCCTTCGAGGTTATTCCCGCCTTGCTCTCCCGCTGTCAGGTGTACGTACTGAAATCGATTGAAAAAGCCGACCTGATTCAGATGATTGACCGGGCTCTGGCTCAGGATGAGTACCTGAAAGACCGGGACATTCGGGTCGAAGAATACGAGGCGATGCTGCAGCTTTCGGGGGGGGATGGTCGGAAGTTGTATAACATTCTTGAACTGATTACCAACTTCCAGCGGGCGGGCGAACCGCTGGTAATTACCAACGAACTGGTTTTCGAGAAAGTCCAGCAAAACATTGCTCTGTACGATAAAGGCGGCGAAGCCCATTACGACATCGCCTCGGCCTTTATCAAATCCATTCGTGGCTCGGACCCCAATGCGGCCATTTACTACCTGGCCCGGATGCTCGACGGTGGCGAAGATATTGAATTCATCGCCCGTCGAATTCTGATTTCAGCCGCTGAAGATGTGGGTCTGGCCAATCCTAACGCTTTGTTACTGGCCGAAAGCTGTTTCCAGGCGGTGAAAGTACTCGGCATGCCCGAAGCCCGTATTCCACTGGCCGAAGCGACCATTTATCTGGCTACTTCCCCAAAAAGCAACTCGGCATACGCCGCTATCAATCAGGCTCTGGAGCTGGTTCAGAAAACCGGGGCTCAGCCCATTCCACTCCACCTGCGGAATGCTCCGACCAAGCTGATGAAAGAGTTGAATTATGGGAAAAACTATCAGTATGCCCATCAGTTCAAGAACAACTTCGTCGAACAGGAATTTTTACCCGAATCCTTAACGGGTACCAAACTCTTCGATCCGCAGGAAAACGGGGCCGAAGAGAAAATCCGCGAACGCCTCCGGGCCTTGTGGCAGGAGAAGTACGGGTATTGAGGTAAATGGGAGTTTAAGGAGGTTTGAACAGGTTTAAAGTTTAAGATTTGAATAGGTTTAAAGTTTGAGAAAGGTTTGAGGTTTGGTAGAGGTTTGATAGAGATGTAAGCTCTAACATAGAAATATGGATTTGTATGTACAAACGTTCTATCCTTCGCCAACTTCATACTTTTAAAACCTAAACCATTTCAAACTTGAAACACTTTTCAAACCTCCTCCCCTCCTCAAGCCTTCACCACCTGAAACGCCAGCAGTACCCAGCCAATAATCAGGGCCGTACCACCGATGGGAGCGACGGCACCAAACACTTTGATTCCCGTAAAGCAGATCGTATAGAGCGATCCGCTGAAAATGATGACACCGATCAGGAAAGCCCAACCTGCCCAGCCCAATCCTTTCTCTACTGCGGGCAGCTGATTCATCAGCAAACCAATTGCCAGTAAGGCCAGTGCGTGATAAAACTGATACCGAACAGCTGTTTCAAAAGTATCGAAGCGACCGGTAGCTACGAGCATGGGTTTCAGAGCGTGGGCACCAAAAGCCCCCAATCCAACGCCCAACGCCCCCAATAAAGAGCCAGCCAGCAGAGCAAATTTTGCAGTCATAGAAAAAAATACGTTAAGTCAGAAATTTTACGCTATTTATGGCCGTATCCTACACAGCCTTTCTCAGGAAGGCGTAAATTTCGGATACGATCGTTACATTGTTTCGTAAAAGGTTACGAACCCGCCGAAGTTTTTATGGTTATGCCGTTTATGCTCAGCCGGATTCCCATGTCGTAACCCTCACTCTACTCACGTATGATTGCTGAAAAAGCTAGACTTTCCCAACGGGCAGACAACAAAGGATGGAAAAAGTGGGGCCCGTACTTGGCTGAACGCCAATGGGGTACGGTTCGCGAAGACTACTCTTCTAACGGCGATGCCTGGAATTTTTTCTCCCATGACGCCGCCCGCAGCCGGGCCTACCGCTGGGGTGAAGACGGAATTGGGGGAATCTCCGACAATAAAGGACACATCTGTTTTGCGTTCGGATTCTGGAATCATAAGGACGGTATTCTGAAAGAACGCCTGTTTGGATTGACCAACCCTGAGTCAAACCACGGCGAAGACGTCAAGGAGTTGTACTACTACCTGGATTCGACGCCGACGCACTCGTACATGAACATGCTGTATAAATACCCGCAGCAGGCCTTTCCCTACGAGCAGATTCTGGGTGAAAACCGTTCCCGCAACCGCGAACAGCCCGAGTTTGAAATCATCGATACCGGCGTTTTCGATAATGACGAGTACTTCGACATGAACATTGAGTACGCCAAAGCCGATGAAAGTGATATTCTGATTAAACTGACGGTTCACAACCGCGGTCCCAAGGCAGCTCCCATTACGGTACTGCCCACGCTCTGGTTCCGGAATACCTGGATCTGGGGTTACGAAAACTACAGCGTTCGCCCCATGCTGACGGGGTACTCCAATTCGCTGATTGAAGTCAGCCACAAAATTCTGGGTAAGTACAAGCTGTACGTGGAAGACGCGGATGCCCTGCTTTTCTGCGAAAACGAAACCAACTTCGAGCGGATTTATAACAGTCCCAACTTTTCACCGTATCCGAAAGATGGTATCAACGATTACATCGTTTCGAACGGAAAACGGAAAACGGTCAATCCTAATAACATTGGTACCAAAGCTTCGGCTCAGTATACCAAAACGGTCCCGGCGGGCGGTAGCTTTACCATCCGGTTGCGGTTTTCAAATTACTCCAATCACGAACCGTTTACTGATTTTGATACCATTTTTCAGCAACGGATCGAAGAAGCCGATGAGTTTTACGGAGATCTGCAAAAGAACGTAAAAGACGAGGAGCTGCGGAAGATTCAGCGGCAGGCCTACGCGGGCATGCTCTGGTCCAAGCAGTTTTATTACTATAACGTCAATGAATGGCTCAACGGTGATCCGGCCATGCCCAAACCCGCTCCCGAGCGAAAGTTTGGACGAAACCGGACCTGGCGGCACATGTACACGGCCAACATCCTGTCCATGCCCGACAAGTGGGAGTACCCCTGGTTTGCGGCCTGGGATCTGGCGTTCCACTGTATTCCGCTGGCTCGCCTTGACCCGGATTTTGCCAAACGTCAGCTTGCCGTTGTGTTGCGGGAGTACTACATGCACCCCAACGGTCAGATTCCCGCTTACGAATGGACGTTTTCGGACGTGAACCCGCCCGTACATGCCTGGGCTACCTGGAAAGTATACGAGATTGACAAGGAAATGAACGGCACCGGGGACATTGGCTTCCTCGAACGGGTGTTCCACAAACTGCTGCTCAACTTTACCTGGTGGGTTAACATTAAGGATGAACAGGGCAACAACATCTTCGGGGGCGGTTTCCTCGGTATGGATAACATCGGGGTATTTGACCGTTCGGCTCAGTTACCCCTGGGCGGCCATTTGGAGCAGGCGGATGGTACGGGCTGGATGGCCATGTACACGCTGAACATGCTCCGGATTGCCTGCGAAATTTCACTGGAACGACCCGCCTATCAGGATATGGCTTCGAAGTTTTTCGAGCACTTCCTGCACATTGCCGGAGCCATGAAATCGCTGGGTCGGGAAGAAATCAGCCTCTGGGACGAAGAAGATCAGTTTTACTACGATTTACTCCACATTCCCAACGGCCCGAGCATGTTGCTGAAACTCCGGTCGATGGTCGGACTGATTCCGCTGTTTGCCGTGGAAGTACTGGACCCGGATTTGCTCGATACTCTGCCCGATTTCAAACGTCGCGTGGAATGGGTACTGACGAACCGGCCCGATCTGGCTTCGCTGATTTCCCGCTGGTACGAACCCGGCAAGGGCGAAACCCGTTTGCTCTCCATCATTCGCGGCCACCGGATGAAGATGATTCTGAAACGGGTATTCGACGAAGCAGAATTCCTGTCTGATCACGGCGTTCGTTCGCTCTCTAAGTACTACGCCGATCATCCGTACGAGTTTCGGGTGGGAAATGAAGTGCTTCGCGTGGCCTATACGCCCGCTGAAAGTACGGGTTCAATGTTTGGGGGTAACTCCAACTGGCGGGGCCCGGTGTGGTTTCCAATGAACTTCCTGTTCGTGGATTCGCTCTTGAAATTTCACCAGTACTACGGCGATGATTTCGAAATTGAATATCCGACCAATTCCGGCGAACTGGTAACAATCAAGGAAGCGGCTCTGGCCGTAGCAGCCCGATTAATCAGCATCTTTACGCCCGATCCGGAAACGGGGATTCGACCCTATCAGCGGGACTACAAGAAATTCAATACGGATCCGCATTTTAAAGATCACCTCCAGTTTTTCGAATACTTCAACGGAAATGACGGCTCCGGACTCGGAGCAGCTCACCAAACGGGCTGGACCGGGCTGGTAGCCGAGTTGATTGAGTACGTGCATACACTCAAACAAACCGTCGAAGCGGCTCGGTTGAAACAATAGATTTTAGCGTATTAAAAACGGCTTTTCCTTCCAGAGAAGCCGTTTTTGTGTTTCATCGAATCCTGAATCCAACCACGTGTTCTAAAGATAACCCTTTGGGATAGGTAATCTGCAAACTGGCCTCTGTCTGAACCCAGCGAAGTTTTTGGGTACTGCCCAGTAACTGTACTGACCGAATGGGCTGTTTAAGTAATCCGGCTTTCTTTCCCAGCGATTGAATCGTCAGTACTTCACCGGACTTCGGGACGGTCATTCCGTAGGCGTATATGCTCCCGTCTTTGCCCCGCGTAAAGCGAAAATCTTTGGTACTAAACGGAAACTCGGCGTGACGTTTTCCCAGTTTTCCACCGGGTAAGTTTCGCAATTTGGCGGGTTTATCTGGATTCTTTGGGTCTTTCACCCATTCTCCTTCGCCGTATTCCTTCCAGGCATGACTTCCGTAGATACCTTCCCCATTGATTCGCATCCAGGCTCCAATTGCTTTTAACATCCGGGCACTGCCGGCATCCATCCCTCCGCTGGGCGTGAGCGATACGCAGAGCGTCAGGTTCCCATCCCGCGAGACGTATTCCAGCAGAGCCCGGATTACCATTCCGGCATCGTAGTAAAAATCCGGTTGATAAAACCAGTCGCCTACGGCCATGTCCGCCATCCAGGGCTGGTCGGTTTTGATACCCGGTGGATAACTTCCCTCAAAGGTTCGCCCCGCTCCCCGGTTCGTCGGAATAAACTTCACGATACTCAACTTATCAAGCTTTTTGCCCCGACTGCCTTTGTTGTAAAAGTCAGCTACAATCCGGGCTCCGGCATCACTCCGATACCCCGAACCACTTTTGTAACCGCTAAAAGGCTGGGTACTATTGCCATCGGTATAAATGAAATCTGGATCATAGTGATCGATTACGTCCTGGATTCGCAGGGCCCATTGCGTGGCGTACCAGCGGGCGTAGGTCAGGTGATTTCCAAAAATACCCTGATTCCCAAAAGCGATCGTGGGAATGGTAAAGGGTTTGCCCTCATGGACCAAACTATCGTAGCGAATGGGAATCCCGTAGAGCCGACGCGGATCGAGTCCCTCCCACCATTTTCCCTTTCCATCGGCCAGGGTCAAGCTGCCGTCGTACGGTACACCCGCTTTAGGGCCGTTTTTATCCGCACCAAAAGCATCCTGCCACCACCACCAGGTATACTCGTGGTGAAAAGCCACACCAAAACGTAGGCCCTGTTTTTGTAATTCTTTCTTCCACAAAGCCAGAAAATCCTTTTTCGGACCCACGCGTACGGAGTTCCAGGGATGGTACTGCGAATTCCACAAGTCGTAGTTATCGTGGTGAACGCCCACCACCAAAGCGTAACGAAACCCAGCATCTTTATACGCCTGAACCAGAGCCGCCGGATTCCAATCAGTAGGGTTCCACTGGTGAAGCACCTCTTTGTAGCCGAATTCCGACGGGTGTCCAAAACGTTTAAGATGATTTTGGTACGGCTCCGTACCTTCTTCGTACAAACGACGGGCGTACCAGTCACCGCTTTCGCCCGCCGCCTGCGGTCCCCAGTGAATGAAAATGCCCAACTTGCCCTCCCGCCACCAGTCTGGCTGACCGGGGTATTTTTCGTCGATGGATTGCCAGGTGGGAGCAAACATTCCCGCTGCAAGGGGAAAGTCCATGTTCTCTTCTGGAAATAATTCCGGATTGTGGATAAATCCCAAGGCCTGCCGTTCAGTAGTGGGTATCGGTGGTACCCTCTGTTGAGTTTGAGCGATACACGACGACACCGTAAGCAAGAAAAGACCGAGTACATTTCTCATACCAGGAAAAAGGTTTAGAGCGTCCTTTCCTTAATAGAGCGATTTTTTGAAACCTGTACCTCATTTTGCATACGCAATCCAGACCAAAGCTTTTGCTGGAATCAGTTCTTTTTCTTCTCCATACCTTCATTCAGTAATGTGGATAACTTTTATATCCTGTGGATAACTATGCTTCGCCAAACAAAATTTCCCTTTCAAAGCCCAAGACAAGCCGTATGAAAACGAAAAAGCGTCCATTCCCGAAGAAATGAACGCTTTTAAAGTCTGTGGATAACTTTAGAATTAGTGCTTGAAGTGACGAACGCCGGTGAATACCATGGCCAGTCCGTTCTCATTGCAATAATTAATGGAATCCTGATCCCGAACCGATCCTCCCGGTTGTACCACCGCCGTAACACCCGCCTGATGAGCGATTTCTACGCAGTCGGCAAAGGGAAAGAAAGCATCGGAAGCCATGACGGCTCCGTTGAGATCGAATCCGAATTCTTTTGCTTTCGTAATCGCCTGTTTCAGGGCATCTACGCGGGAGGTTTGTCCCACGCCACTCGCCAGCAACTGGTTTTCTTTCGCCAGAACGATCGTATTGGATTTCGTGTGCTTACACACTTTCAACGCAAATTCCAGAGCCTTGTATTCGCTTTCGGTCGGAGCTTTCTCCGTTTTCGGCGACATTTCAGCGGCGGTTTCTGCTACCGTGTCTTTATCCTGCACCAATACACCATTCAACACCGTTTTGAACATGTGTTTCGTGGGTTGCACTACATTACGCTTGAGCAGGATACGATTCTTTTTCGATTTCAGCAGGTCCAGAGCTGCTTCATCGTATTCCGGAGCGATCAGAATTTCCATGAACAGTTTGTTCAATTCTTCGGCAACGGCCATATCCACTTTCGTATTCGTTACGATCACACCGCCAAAGGCCGATACCGGATCGCAGGAAAGGGCGTTCAGATACGCTTCTTTCGCTGTAGGAGCCGTGGCTACCCCGCAAGCGTTGGTATGCTTGATGATCACGAATGTCGTATCCGTAAATTCATCGATCAATTGCACGGAGGCATCCACATCAACCAGGTTGTTGTAGGAAAGCTCTTTGCCGTTCAGTTGATCGAACATGCTTTTCAGATCGCCGTAAAACGTAGCCGACTGGTGCGGGTTTTCGCCGTACCGCAGGGAGTTCTGGGGCAATTGCTTGAAGTTGAAAATATCAGCCGCCCGACCCGTGTAGGTTTGTCCGGCAAACCACTGATAAATCGCAGAATCGTATTGAGACGTAACACCAAAAGCCAGCGTAGCAAAGTAACGGCGTAGTTCAAGGCTGGTTACGGCCTGGTGTTCCGAGAGAATGCGGAGCAGTTCGGCGTACTGGCTACGGTGCGAAACGATGAGTACATCTTCAAAGTTTTTAGCCGCTCCGCGAATCAGCGAAATGCCGCCAATATCAATCTTCTCGATGATGTCTTCGTTACTACCACCCGCGGCTACGGTTTCTTCGAACGGATACAGATCCACTACGACCAGATCAATCGCGGGAATTTCATACTGTTCTGCCGTTTTTACGTCTTCTTCGTTATCGCGGCGGTACAGAATGCCGCCGAAGATTTTGGGGTGAAGGGTTTTTACCCGGCCTCCGAAGATGGAAGGATAGCTGGTCAGATCCTCGACGGGCGTTACGGGAATGCCCATTTCTTCGATAAACGACTGCGTACCACCCGTTGAATACAACTGTACACCCTGACGGTGCAGCGATTCTACGATGGGTGCCAGGCCTTCCTTATGATAAACGGAGAGAAGAGCAGAAGTGATTTTTCTTTGAGACATTGGTCGGTCTATTAAAAACTCAGTTTCAGTATTCGAGTTTACAGTCTTCCGCAAAATCCGTCCTCCTTCGTCAGCACCGCGATTGCTTCAAACCAAAAAGACTATGAATAAAAAAACCCCGAGGAGAGCTCAGGGATTTTTTAGGGAGGTACCAAGCGGATTCGAACCGCTGTGGGAGGTTTTGCAGACCTCTGCCTAGCCTCTCGGCCATGGTACCTTGTGATTTTTCAAAAGCTTCTTTTGCTCTTGAGGCTGCAAAAATAAGGGGAAAATTAGCTGATTTCAGAAAAAGAGGTGTTTTTTTTATCTTTTTCTGAAAAGATATTCATTTTCTCGATCAGCTTACTGATACAGAGCTACTTGTAACAAGCCCTTTTGAAAGAGAGTCCTAAAAAAGAAGGGCGAACCTTTCGGCTCGCCCTTGCTTTAGTAATTCGCGTCAGGAATTAGTTTCCACGTTCCATTTGCTCTTTCAGAGCAGCCAGAGCGTCGAGATCACCCAGAGTTGATTTTTCAGCAGAAGCAGAAGAGTTGGTTTTCTCTACCGCTTTTTGCGTTTTCTTCTTCTCTTCGGCTTTCACTTCATCCTTCACGTCGCCCCATACTTTCGTATGAGAAACAACGATACGACGTTCTTCTTTATGGAATTCGATCACTTTGAAGTCGATAGACTCACCTACTTCAGCGTTCGAACCATCTTCTTTCGCCAGTTGCTTGATCGGAGCCTGTCCTTCGATACCGTAGGGCAGCTCAATCTGAGCAAACTTGTCAGACTTGGCAATGATCGTTCCTTTGTGTACGGATCCGATGGTGAAGACGTTCTCGAACGTATCCCAGGGGTTTTCTTCGAGTTGTTTGTGGCCCAGAGACAGACGACGGTTTTCAGCGTCGAGTTCCAGAACGACTACGTCCATTTTGTCACCTACTTTCGTGTACTCAGAAGGATGCTTGATCTTGCGAGTCCAGGACAGGTCAGATACGTGAACCAGACCATCGATTCCTTCTTCCATTTCGAGGAAGAGACCGAAGTTCGTCAGGTTACGAACCGTTCCTGAGTGTTTCGTACCCGGAGCGTACTTCGACAGCAGCTCAGGACGAGTCCAGGGATCAGGCGTCAGTTGCTTGATACCCAGAGACATTTTGCGTTCGCTACGATCGATCGTCAGTACAACGGCTTCGATTTCGTCACCCACTTTCAGGAAGTCCTGAGGGTTACGCAGGTGCTGAGACCATGACATTTCTGACACGTGAATCAGACCTTCTACGCCCGGCTGAACTTCCAGGAACGCACCGTAATCGGCTACGTTCACGATTTTGCCTTTTACGCGGGCACCGGGTTCTACTTCGGCAGGAAGTGCTTCCCAAGGATGAGCCGTCAATTGCTTCATGCCGAGAGAGATACGCTTCTTGTCTTCGTCGAAATCCAGTACAACCACCTGAATGCGTTGGTCCAGTTTGAGGACTTCGCTTGGGTGGTTGATACGACCCCAGGAGATATCGGTAATGTGCAGCAGACCATCGACACCACCCAGATCGATGAATACACCGAAATTGGTCATGTTTTTGATCACGCCTTCGAGTACCTGACCTTTTTCCAGGTTCGTCAGGATTTGCTGACGTTGCTGCTCGAGGTCTTTCTCGATGAGGACTTTGTGTGAAACGACTACGTTATCATTGGCGTAGTTGATTTTCACCACTTTCACCTCCATACGCTTGCCAACGAAAACGTCGAAGTCGCGGATGGGTTTTACGTCGATTTGAGAACCGGGCAAGAAGGCTTCGATGCCGTAGATATCTACGATCAAACCACCTTTCGTCCGACGCTTCACAAAACCATCGATCACGAGGTCTTGATCCAGAGCCTTCTGAATATTATCCCAAGCCGTGATTACTTTCGCTTTTTTGCGGGAAAGAATCAGCTGACCATTGGGGTCTTCCTGATTTTCAATGTACACTTCCACTTCATCACCGGCTTTCAGCTCGGGCATGTCACGGAATTCCGTACGGGGAACCATCCCGTCGGATTTGAAACCGATGTTCAGAATTACTTCACGATCCGTAATTCCAACCACGGTACCTTTTACTACTTCTTTTTCAGCTACCTGGCTCAGCGTACCTTCGTACAGAGCAGCCAGTTCATCACGCTGAGCTTTAGAGTAACCACTACCAAAGCCACGGTTGTCCGCGTGATCCCAATCAAAATCAGTTACTTGAGGTTGTGCCATAAGAGATTTTTGGCTCGCCCTGGATACATCAGCCGACCGGGCGAAGCTCCGGCTGAATTTTAGTGAATCCGCTTTTTTCAAAACGGAAGGCAAAGGTAGTTATTTTTCCTGATACTGAGCGAGTAATCTCCTAAAAAAATAGCTAGTCGTCCTTTTCGTTTTAAACGCCTCCGTATCGTCTTTCCTCGTCTCTTCTTTCCCTCTATTCTTGCCATCGGCAGGAAAGTACATGACAGCCCCTTTACTTACTTAAATAATATTTGTAATCAATAAAGTGCCATTCTGTTTCCTAACACATTACTTCTGCAGCATTATCTTATGAAAAAATGGTTTACTCGACCACCCGTATACCTTTGGGTGGTGTTTTTCCTGTTAACAGGAAACCTAGCTTTTGCACAGGGAATTACGGGCACGGTGACTTCCAACGATGCCAAGCAGGGCATTCCCGGAGCCAGCGTCACCATCAAAGGCACGAACCTCGGTACGGTCACGAATGCGGACGGCCAGTATACCCTTCGCTTTGAAGGGAAAACGGGTACGCTGGTAGTCTCCTCCATCGGCTACATTACCCAGGAACTGCCCGTCAACGGACAAACCACGCTGAACGTTACGCTGCAACCCGATACCAAGGCTCTCAATGAAGTCGTGGTGATTGGGTACGGTACAGCCCGGAAAACGGACGTTACCGGTGCCATCACTTCACTCAACGCCAGAAATCTGGACGAACGCCCCGTACTTCGCGTGGATCAGGCTCTGGTGGGCCAACTGGCGGGGGTACAGGTAAAACAAACCAGCGGAGCCCTGGGCAAGGGCCTCAGTGTACAGGTACGGGGCTCAGGTTCGATTACGGCGGGCAATGAACCGCTGTACGTCATCGATGGCTTTCCGCTGGCAACGGCAGCTCCCAATGGTTCCGGAAACTTTGCGACGGGCAACCCGCTCGATAACATGAACCCCAACGACATTGAGTCGATTCAGGTACTGAAAGACGCGGCGGCGGCGGCCATTTACGGTTCGCGGGCGGCTAACGGCGTCGTGTTGATTACCACCAAACGCGGGCAAAGCGGTAAAAGCACGATTACCGTTAACGCGTACGGCGGCTACATGGAACGCAGTCGTAAACTCGACATGCTGAATGGTCCGGAGTGGATTGACCGGGCTACCGAAATTATCAACGCCCAGTGGGTCGCTTCCGGCTCGGGCCGTACGGCTACGCAAACCAATGCCGAACGCCGGACTATTTTAGGATTGGCCGAAGGTCAGGTCAATACGACGTACATGACCGACGACCGCTGGTCGCAACCCGGCTACCCGGGCCTACAATTCATTGACTGGCAGGATGAAGCCTTCCGCAAAGGGGCGGTACAGAACTACCAGATTTCGGCGAGTGGCGGATCGGAAAACGTCAACTACTACGTTTCAGGAAATTACGTGAAACAGCAGGGCATGGTCATCAATACCGACTATACGGCCTATTCAGCCCGGGCGAATGTCGAAGTAAAGGCTAGTAAAAACCTGAAAATTGGCGTCAATCTGGCCCCTACGTTCTCGATCAACCATGATCCCGGCGTTGAAGGAAAAGATAACATTCTGCACCAGCTGCTGAGTTACTCCCCCGTGCAGGAAGCCAGTGCAGGTCTGTATCCCAACAGCGGCAGCATTGGCCAGTACCGCTGGAGTACTTCTGCCAATAGTCCCATTGCCAAGCTCGAACGGGTGATCGGGGAAACCAAACGCTTCCGTACCCTGGGTTCTTTGTTCGGTGAATACCAGCTGGCGAAAGGCCTTTTCTGGAAAACCACGCTGAATCTGGACAATACCGATAATACGGCGAAAGGCTACACGCCGTACTCCGTTGCCAGTTCGCTTGAAGCCCGGAACGCCCAGCAAACCATTCTGACCTCCGGTTCTTTCAACACGTATCGGAAACGTACGTTTGTGAACGAAAACACGCTGTCGTACTCGAAAGTCTTCGCCGAGAAGCACGACCTCTCGCTGTTGGGCGGTATTTCGTACACGTCCGATAAAATCGAACTATCGAACATGAGTTCCAACGGTGGTTTCAGCAATAACGCCATCACGACGCTGAACGCCGCGAACGGAATTACGGGAAATACCAGCGAAGCCCGCAACGTGCTGATCTCTTTCTTCGGACGGGCCCAGTATAGCTACAGCGGCAAATACCTGTTTACGGCCAGTGTTCGGCAGGATGGCTCCTCCCGCTTCGGAGCGGATACTAATGGGGCGTTTTCCCTTCCGCTTCCGTAGGCTGGCGGATTTCGGAAGAACCTTTCATGGAATCCGTTACGGCCATCAATGATCTGAAATTACGCGGTAGCTGGGGTACTTCCGGCAACTACAACATCGGTGACTACAGCACCTTACCGACGCTCGCTACCTACAACTACACGTTCAACGGAATAAACGCGATTGGTCAGGCTCCGAGCGGCATTGTCAACACGAACCTTTCCTGGGAAAAATCGCAGACCTTCGATGTAGGGGTTGACTTCTCCATCCTGCGTAACCGCGTTACGGCTTCCTTTGACGTGTACCGGAAGACCAATACGGCTTTGTTGCTCAACGTACCGACCCTCGGCGTGACGGGCTTTACGTCCTCGCTGGGGAACGCCGGAAGCGTACGCAACGCGGGCTGGGAGTTGCAGCTGAATACGAATAACCTGACGGGAGCCTTCAAATGGAATACCTCGCTCAATTTTAGTCACAACGCCAACAAAGTCATTTCGCTGGCGGGTGGGCAGAGCCAGATTCTCATTCCTTCGTCGTTTGATATTTCCCACTCCATTCTTCGCGTCGGTGATCCGCTGTACAGTATTTACGTCGTTCGTCAGGTCGGCATTCTTAGCCAGCAGGACATCAATAACAAAGCGGCTTTGTACGGCTCGCAAACGGTGGGCGATCCCAAATACTTCGATGCCAACGGCGACGGCGTGATTGATGCCAACGACCGCGTCATCGTGGGTCAACCGAATCCCAAGTATACCTGGGGAATCACCAACAATTTCCGTTACAAAAACTTCGATTTGAGCGTATTGGTGCAGGGTCAGAATGGCGGGTCGATTTACTCGCTGCTGGGTCGGGCCCTGGGTCGTACCGGACAGGGCGTGGTGGATAATGCCCTGGGTTTCTACCGCGATCGCTGGCGTTCGCCCGAAGATCCGGGTGCCGGTCAGGTAGGTAAGGTATACTCGACGTTTGGCCGGATCAAAAACACCGACTGGCTGTATTCGTCAGATTACGTTCGCGTTCGGAACATCACGCTGGGGTACAACCTGAAATCCGTAGTTAAGGTACCTCAGATTCAGGGAGCCCGCATTTACGTCACGGCCGAGAACTTCTTTGGCTGGGATAAATACAAAGGAGGCCTGAACCCCGAAGCCACCAACACGAACCTGAGCGGGGATAGCTCCTATCCCGAAGCCGGTGATTACGGTGGACTGCCCATTGCCCGCTCGCTCATCTTTGGTGTGAACTTAACTTTCTGATACTGGACTTCCATGAAAAGACGATATTTACTAGTAACCGCGTTCCTGACAGCCCTGGTTACTTCCTGCACGGATGATTTATACCAAACGCCGATTTCTGCGGGTACCACCGAAACTTTTTACACCCAACAGGCTGATTTCATTCAGGGGGTTAATGCCGTATACAGCGATTTGCGGACTTACCCGGATCGGTTACTGAACCTCTCCGAAACGCGTTCGGACAATTTATACGCCGTTTCCGACGGGGGTGTACGCGACTGGGAAGGCATCAATAGTTTTCATAAAACGATTGCCAGTAACCCTTACGTTACGGATGCCTGGAATGTCAACTTCAACGGCATTTACCGGGCCAACGTCGTGCTGGATCAACTCGTACAAAAAGGTTCGATCATCACCGATGCCACGCTGCGTACGCGGCTGGAGGCGGAAGCCAGGTTTCTGCGGGCTTTTATGTACTTCGATCTGGTTCGCTTATTCGGAAAAGTACCCGTCATCGATCACCCCGTTACGGCGGCAGAAGCCAAAACCATTCAGCGAAGCTCGGTTACGGATGTATATAATCTGATTTTATCGGACCTGCAATTTGCCGTAACGAACCTGCCCGAGACCTACGCTACGGCCGACCGGGGACGAGCCACGAAGTTTGCGGCCAAAGCGATTCTGGCACTGGTGTACATGACCCGCTCGGCTCCGAACTACTCCATTGAAGGACCTGGTCTGGGATTGAACGAATGGAATCTGGCACTGGCTCAACTCAATGATATTATTGCCAGTGGGAAGTACGCACTGGCGGCCAAATACAGCGACATCTTTTCGTACACCAATGAGAATAACCCGGAAGTAGTTTTTGACATTCAATACGTCACGGGTCTGACGCCCGTCGTGGGGGGCACGTTTCCCTGGTTACTCGCTCCCGATACCTGGTTTCAATCGAACGGAAAACCTACGCAGGGCGGCCTGACGATTCGTCCCGTAGCGAATGATCTCTTAAATCAATACACGGCGAAAGATGTCCGGAAAGCCTTTACTATTCAGACGGGTTATACGTACAACGGCGTGACTGAAAATCGGTCGTTTTTCAAGAAATACATTGATCTGACGAAAGTACCCGTGAACCGGGTCGATTGGCCCATCAACTTCATTGTCAGCCGCTATACAGACATTCTGATGCTGAAAGCCGAGTGTATACTCAAAGGAGCTACGGGCAGTCAGGCGGATGTGGATGCCATTGTCAATCAGGTACGTACGCGGGCGGGACTCGATCCCGTTTCGAACGTAACGCTGGCTCAACTCTATGACGAACGTCGCCTGGAATTCGCCGCCGAAGGTACCCGCTGGCACGACCTCGTTCGCAGCGGACAAATTACCACCCTCATTCCAGCCTGGATAGCCAGGGAAGATGTACAGAAACAAATGCAGGCGTTCGTGAAGGAATACATCATCTATCCCCTTCCACAGGCCGAGCTGGACGCCCAGCCGGGACTATATACGCAGAATTCGGGGTATTAAGGATTACGTTTAAAAGAGAAGCTCCGGCGGGTCCAGTCCTGCCGGAGCTTCTTTCAGTTTAAACCGTCCAGAATCGGATGTACTTCTGAAGCCAGCGGACGTACATGACTCCGTACGTAAAACCCGCTATGGCCCATACAGGCAGGTTGTTGATAAAACTTAATGTTCCCCTACCAATCTGATGGAAAATCATTCCTGCCAAACTGAAACAGGCGATTCCCAAGACCACATACAGAAAAGGATTTTTGAGCTTTAAAGCATTGATTAGGGCATGAAAGATCGCGATCGGAACTATGTATACGAACAATACGCCAAAGATCACCATAGCTATAAACCAGCCAAAGGCCTGACGTAACACTGATTCAATCCCTTCGCCTGTATTAGGCTCCGCTACCAGACCATACACCAGAGCATGTACAAATAATGTAAGCAAAGCTGCCAGGAGTATTCTGAACAATAGCTTTCCTATAGTACCGATTTTACGCTTTAAACGTAGAAAAACCGGAGGCAGCACCTCCGGCTTTTCGAGCAACACCAATATGAAAAATCCGTAATTTCTATTTGTCGTAGTTCGTATTCTGCGGATTGAAGTTGGTCCAGTTAGCCGTCCAGTTCGTCGTTCCGAAGGCACCGATAAACGTTTCTTTCGTGAAGAAAGCATCGGAAGCTTTGTCCGTCCAAACCGCACCCGTCAGCAGCGGAGAACCCGTTTTAGGAAGGAAGCTTGCGGTACCGTCCAGTTTCCAGTTATTGTCATTCAAAGCCAGCGTAGATACGTTCGCCGCAGCAATAATCTGGTTAGCGAAAGCCGTTGTGTTAAAGAACGTTTGAGCCTGGGCGTCCGTTAGGTTATTACCACCACGTACGGGCGTATTTACATTTGCCAGAATCACTTTACGAATCTGCATGCTGGAGGGGTTACCAACCGTGTTGGGCAACGTCGTTACGTTATCCAGACGAAGACCTTCGGGAAAACCAACGAATAATGAGTTAAATACGCTCAGAGAGGTAGCACGACGCAGGTGCATCGCTGACTGATAGCCACCGTTTCCTTTAATGGTTGCGTTGGTAGGGGTACCGCTCGTTCCGAAGATACTTACGTTCGCAAACACAGGAGAGGTCATAGGTTCTGGCACCACCCCTGAGTTCGTACCGTCGCCACCCTGGTTGTCTGATTCAAAACCATTGGAGAAAGACTGATCGGCATACTCGGGATCACGAAGAGCCAGAGCGTACTGTACTTTACCATTGTAACCGAAATCGGTATCAAAATCATCATCCCAAGTACGATAAGCCACCAGGTGTTTGGCGTTTACTGAACCACCAAACCATTCGAAGGCATCGTCACCGCTGTAGGAAACCTGTACGTAATCAACCGTCGTACCTGAACCTACCCCGTAAAACGTTAATCCGTTGATCTCCGAGTTAGTCGCAGCAGACAGAGCGACCCCAGCAAACTCAATACGAACATATTTTAGACTACCTGAATTGTCCGTAGCTACCAGATTGGCACTGGGAGCCAAGTTGCCTTCAATACCCCCTTCAAAATCCTTTTGCGTAATCTGGTTGTGCGTACCATTACCCGCGATTACCACACCACCCCAGTCACCGTAGTTACGAGAACCGGCTGGCTTGGAAGACGTAAATACAATAGGCTGTGTTTCAGTACCTTCAGCCATGATTTTGGCTCCTTTGGTGATAATCAGGGTAGCGGCACGAGCATTAGGATCCAGTTCTTTTCCACCCCCTTTGATGATCGTACCAGGTTGAATGGTCAGCGTAACGCCACTGTTTACGTAAACGTATCCTTTCAGCAGATACACGTTGCCAGCAGTCCAGGTTGTATTAGCCGTAATTCTTCCAGAAACTTCCACAACGGGCTTCGTAGACAGCGTGAAATTAGATGAACTCGTAGCCGTTTTATCGCCTACTTTCACCGTAATAGGACCATCTTGGGCACCGGCGGGTACCGTTGTCGTCATGCTGGTTGCAGCAACCGTTTTAGGCGTAGCCGTCACATTACCCGTAAAAGTGATCGTAACGTTGGAAGCATTTGTACCAAATTCAGTACCTGAAATAGTAATATCCGTACCTACGGGAGCAGAGGCGGGATTCACTCCGGTAATGCTTAAGGCAGGTGCTGGTGACTCGTCGTTTTTACAGTTTGTCAGCAGTACACCTGTGGTTAACAGGGACAGGACAGCAATATTCACTCGTTTGAACAATTGCATAACTAATAAAGGTTTGAATTAATTGATCTTACTGTTTTATTAAGGAATAATGGTTCTTCTTCCGAATGAGTACACTACGCTAAGCGTGCTGTAACTGCCTCTTTTGAAACTACGGATGGTCTGTTCTGAACCACCGTTGATTTTTCCGTTCCGATCAAAGTCCTGCTCCAGACGAACTGCCTGATTCAACAGATCCTGGATTCCCAAACGCAGTTCCCACTTTTTGCTAAAGGTTTTGCTTACGTTCAGGTCAACTACGCTACGGGGCATTTCGTAAATAGTCGGATTGTCGACGTTTCCTACGGCGAAAATTCGGGGACCGAATACGTTGTAAAGGATGTTCGCCTGCCAGCCGTTTTTATCAGCGTAGTAAACACCCGCGTTAATCAGGTAAGGAGACTGGTTCATCATCGGACGCTCCGTGTCCGTCAGGCCACGAATGTCGATGGTCTGTACGACGCCGCTCAAACCAGGGGCCGTTACAAAATCGCCCAGTTTGATTTTACTCTGAATGAGTGACAGGTTTGCTACCAGGGTCAGATTCTTCAGGAATTCGCTACTGGAGTTAGCCAGTGATTTGCGGGCCTCCAGCTCGATTCCGTAACTCATCGCACTCTTCGAGTTGATGAAGGTATAAGCCAGACCGTTGACCTGAGGAATCAGAAAACTTTCAATCGGATTTTTGAATGATTTGTAGAAACCGGTAATTGAGATTACTTCGCCATCACTGGGGTACAGTTCCCATTTCGCATCTACGTTCTGAATCTGAGCATTGACCAGCGTTTCGTTCCCGCGAATGTCAGCGTTCAGGGCAAAGTCGAAATAGTTAAACGGAGCCTGCTCCCTAAATTCCGGACGGTTTACGGTATACGAATAAGCTAGGCGTACGTTCTGTTTGTCATTCAGTTTATAGGTAAAGTTGGCCGAAGGAAGCGGACTGAATACCGACTGATTCACCAGTGCTGACTGAAGCATGTTACCTAACTTCCGGATGTTGTATTCGCCACGGAAACCCAGGGTTAAGCTCGCTTTGGGAGAGAAGTTGATGTCACCGCCTACATAAGCTGCCGCATAGGTGTTCGTTGCATTGTACGCGTCCGTTGGTTTGGTTCCGTCCAGCATCGAATAGGTTCCTTCTACTCCTCCGACGTTCTGCTGACTAAATACTTGTCCAATGCCCTGCGTAGCAACGTTCTGAACATTGCCTAAACGCTGGTAGCCATAAAAGCGAGCATTGAAATCACGGTCTTTCTGTTCCAGGTAAGCTCCTGCCCGAATGACGGCAGGGTCACGATCCGCCGGGTTACCTAATTTCTTCTGGAAGTTCACAGAACCCGTATACACGTATTCGTGAAGCGTAGACCAGAAACGGCCTGATTCCTGCGGGGTAGGATCGTTCGGTGTTGAAACCGTAAAGGGTTGATCAGAATTAGAAGGACGGATGTAACGAACGCGTTTCCAATCCGGCTCCCAGCGACCCGTAAAACCAAATCCACCCATCCAGTCTAACTTCGTTGCTTCATCAATCTGATGCTCTCCGGAAATTTGACTCGTTAGGATACTACGGTTCTCAAACCGTTGCGAGTAGCTCAGACGATCTTGCTCGATTGAAAAGTTTTTTCCTTCCCGTATAACCGTTTCCGTGTTTCCTAACTGGTTGAATAAGGTCTTCCACTCCAGCGTGAAATTTGGATTAAAACGTAAGGTCCAGTTTTGTAAAACGCCTAAACGCGTATTCCGTTGGAAACTCTGATCGTGGTTTCTCTCGGCGTAATCATTCACGGAAGCTCCGTTATTGAACGTATTCAGCTCGATACCTGCTACCTGATTCGTCATCGAGTAGTTCACACTCGTCAGGCTGCTTAAACGTTTATCGCCGATGTCGATCCGACGACCCATGTTGAAGGCAAAGCGAATATCTGGTGAAACGGTCATGTTCTTCAGTCCCCAGGTATTCGGAAACAACTGAGCGTAAGAAGCCCGAGTCGTCGCATTCAGGCCGTTAAAGGCATTGGCGGTTGCGGGGAAGCTGGTAGGAATTTGCTGCGACTTATCCCATAAACCCAACCAGGCTAAATCACCCCGATCGTGCGTTTGAGCACTTTGAAACGTCGTATTGGCCCGGTAGCCAACGGTGAAACCCGCATCCGTAAAATTATTATCGGGTTTTTTCTTCGTATAAATCTTGATGACGCCACCGGCAAAGTCACCGGGTAATTCGGCCGCACCTGATTTGAAGATAATCATGCGGTCCAGAATGTTACTGGGAATGAGGTCAAAGGAAAAGGCCCGTACGTCTACTTCCGATGAAGGCGTGATCATGTCATTGACCATTACCGTATTGTAGCGGGAGCTTAAGCCCCGAACCATTACAAAACGGTTATCTACAATGGAAATCCCCGGTACCCGACGAATGGCTGCCGCTGCGTCGCGGTCCTGGGATTTTTGAATTTGCATGGAAGAAATCCCAACCGCAATCGGTTTGAATTGCTTGATTTCGGAAATAACCGCTACTTCGGTGTTGGTAGAGCGAGCGGCCCGAACCACTACGTCGGAAAGATTCTTTCCTTCTTCGATTAGTTCCGTTTCCAGTACTGTCGTGTTTCCCGATTCTACCCGCACACTCGGGATTTCGCGGGTTTGATACGAAATGTAGGTGACAAATACTTTGTGCGTTCCGGCGGGAATGTTGTTGATCGTGAACGCTCCCGTGGCGTCGGTTTGAGTACCCAGGTTCGTACCGTCGAGTCGAACCGTTGCTCCAATGATGCCTTCCTTGGTTTTGGCATCGTTGATTTTACCACGAATAATTCCAGTCTGGGCTAAGGAGATAAAGCCGGTGAGGGTCAGAAAACAGGTAAATAGTAGACGTTGCATATGCGTCTGTGAGGGTTTCATAAGTTGATTCGTTTCAATTGGTAGTTGCTGGCACAAAATTCGCTCGGGCGTATTACCTGAGTTTTTCGGCAGTTTTATCAGAAAGTGAAGTTTCGCGGGGGTGGGCTTAACAATTTGATAATATGGCTCTACCTTGATTTTGAGCCTTTTACCCGAAAGCAGTCTGAATTTTAATCTCAGATTTAGGGTCTTGTCGCGGAAATCCCCCCAATCGCCGAAGGCTAAACGCTTTCCCTCGGCGTTCGCCAAATTTTCTGTATCTTCGAAGCACTGTTCACCTAATTTTAGCTTCATCACGGATGAGACGATTGATTCTGGCCATCGGCACCTTTTGTGCGTTTTGGCCTTCAGTGTACGCCCAACGGGGCAATCTTCCCTCAGCGGAGTTTAATGCCAACACCCGCTTCGAACAATTAGGCACGGCTCTGCCTACGCCTAATTCTACCCGTTCAGCTTCCGGAGCTCCCGGCAAAGAGTACTGGCAACAACGGGCGGACTATGACATTAAAGTGGAGCTTGACGACGCCAACCAACGCATCATCGGTTCCGAAACGGTTACCTATTTCAATCACTCGCCGGACGATCTGCCGTACCTCTGGATTCAACTGGATCAGAACTTATTCAAGAAGGATGCGATCGGGGCCACGACGCAGTTAGGTGGCGTCAATCCCCAGGGTATGTCGGCGGCTCAACTGACGAAGCTGGCCGGAGGTAATGCCAAGGAGTATGGTTACAATATTCTTTCGGTAAAAGATGCAAAGGGGAATCCCCTGCATACGGTAACCAACCACACGATGATGCGGGTGGACTTACCGACGCCTTTGAAGCCCAATCAATCCGTAAGCTTTTCGGTTGAATGGAATTATAACATCACGGAATACTACGGCCGCTCGGGTTATGAGTTGTTCAAAGATGGTAACTATAATTACTTCATCGCTCACTGGTTCCCCCGGATGGCGGTATATGATGACGTAAACGGCTGGCAACACAAGCAATTCCTGGGTCAGGGTGAGTTTACGGTACCTTTCGGTAATTATAAGGTAGCCATCACCGCTCCCAACGACCACATTGTGGGTGCTACGGGCGAGTGCCAGAACTATTCGCAGGTACTGTCCAAAACACAGATGGATCGCCTGAACAAAGCGAAGAAAAACTTCAAGGAGCCTACGCTGATCGTTACGCAGGATGAAGCCGTAGCCGCCGAGAAAAACAAGGCAACGGGTAAGAAAACCTGGGTATTCAAAGCTGACAACGTACGTGACTTTGCCTTTACCAGCAGCCGTAAGTTCATCTGGGATGCCATGATGACGAACGTACAGGGTAAAGACATCCTGTGTATGAGCTACTTCTCGAAAGAAGGAAACCCGCTGTGGGAGAAATACTCGACGCAGGTAGTGGCCCATACGCTGAAGAGTTACTCGGCTCGCACGATTCCCTACCCCTACCCCGTGGCCATTTCCTGCCACGCTACGCCCGGCGGCGGTATGGAGTATCCAATGATCAGCTTCAATGGAGGTCGTCCGGAGGCGGATGGTACGTATTCTGAATCCGTGAAATACGGTATGATTGGAGTAATCATCCACGAAGTAGGTCACAACTTCTTCCCCATGATTGTAAACTCGGATGAACGTCAGTGGTCGTGGATGGACGAAGGTTTGAACACGTTCTGCCAGTATCTGGCTGAGCAGGAGTGGGACCGGAACTATCCCAGCCGTCGCGGTGAGCCTCAGTACATTGTAGATTATATGCGTTCTTCTTCGAATACGCAGGTACCGATCATGGCTTCTTCGGATAACATCATGCAATTTGGACCCAACGCTTACGCGAAACCCGCTACGGCTCTGAACATTTTGCGTGAAACCGTTATGGGTCGTGAATTATTCGATTACGCGTTCCAGGAATACGCTCGTCGCTGGGCCTTCAAGCACCCTACTCCGGCGGACTTCTTCCGTACGATGGAAGATGCTTCAGGCGTGGATCTGGACTGGTTCTGGAAAGGCTGGTTCTATGGCGTAGAACCCGTAGATCAGGATCTGGCCGAAGTCGAATGGTTTGCTATCGACGCCATGGACCCGGCGATTGCCAAGGCCGCTCAGAAAGCCGTGGACGAAAAGAAACGTCAGACGATGGCCGTAGAACGGAACAAGAAAGACATCAAGCAGACGGTCGTGGAAGCGAATCCGGCGATGAATGACTTCTACAACAGCTACGATCGGTACGCCGTTACGGAATCCGATAAGAAGAAGTACGCTGATTACCTGGCGACGTTAACGGAAGACGAGCGGAAGCTGCTGCAATCCGGCAAAAACTTCTATACGCTGAGCCTGAAAAACAAAGGTGGCGTACCGATGCCCGTGATTCTTCAGGCGAAGTATGAAGACGGAACCACGGAAGTATTCCGTTTCCCGGCTGAAATCTGGCGGATGAACGATGTCAGCATCAAGAAAATCATTCCGACGGATAAGAAGGTTACCCAATGGACGCTGGACCCCTTCCAGGAGATTGCCGACATCGATACGGAAAACAACAGCTATCCCCGTCAGGCGGCTCAGCCCACGCGTTTCCAGATGTTCAAGCAGCGTCAGGGTGGTCAGCAGCCCCAAAACCCGATGCAACAACAGCGTCAGGGTGGCAGTGGTGCCGTAGGTGGCCGCAATTAATGCCGACTACTACTAATTGAAAGTCAATACATTAGCTTCCCGAACCAGTTTCGGGAAGCTTTTTTATTAAAAATTCTTGGGCTAAAGTCACGCAAACGGCCTTTCAAGCCCTATATTTGCACCCACATTTCGGGATGTGGCGCAGTCCGGTAGCGTACTTGCATGGGGTGCAAGGGGTCGTGGGTTCGAATCCCGCCATCCCGACCGAAAGTCAAACAGACCTGCTCAGTAATGAGTGGGTCTGTTTGTTTTTAGGGGTATTCATTTATCGTATCTGCATGGATGCAAGGGGTCCTGAAATTGGCCGTCCGCGTTCGAATTCCAGTAAATTAAGCCATCAGTGGAAACGTCTGAGTGCCTTTTGAATATAGTAAAACATTACTACTTCCGTATTTAGAGACTTCTTTTCCTACACGTCATCTGTTGTAGTTTTATACGCCCCTGTATACTTTGAGAATGGGATTGCTCGCATACATTCTTTGCGTATGCCTGGAAAGCTGTGCTTCGTGTACCTCAACCTACGCCGAACCTTTCTCCAGTCTGCCTTACGCTTAAAGCACACAATTAACTTTCGAAACAACTCACCCGTAAACGTTTATTATAGTTTGATAGGAAGTAAGTATACTTTTCACATCCGGCCATAATCCTATTTTGTAGATTTTTAAAAAATTTTATCGCTACTCTTCTTTTACACAAATCATCGCTTAAATCAATCGCTTTTTTCGACTAAACAATTGATATAAAAGCACAAATGCCCCCCTTGTACGTATAGTCTTATTCAATCGAAAGCGATAATTTTCATTCAAACGACAGAAGTCGTAGTCCTTAATTCCTACACTTATGGCATCTCAGGAACATCTGGATTTTACGTACACTACGATTGATAAAATTTTTCGCCTCAGTTTGGGCCCGAATGGCGACTACAGTGGTGCCCGCTACGAGGGAGATTTTTCACTTTCGCTCGAAGAGGCCCAACGGCGAAAACATCAGTTTATCGCCGATCAGCTGCAGATTGGACCCGAATCACGGGTTTTGGATATGGGCTGCGGCTGGGGACCTTTCCTGATGTACGCTAGAAACCTAGGTGCTACCGCGAAGGGCCTTACGCTTTCACAGGGGCAGGCGGCGGCTTGCCAGGCCAGTGGCTTGGACGTCGTTTTGAAAGATTGTCGTCAGGTACGAGCTTCCGATTTTGGCACTTTCGATGCCGTCGTCAGCGTGGGTGCCATGGAACATTTCTGCTCCATCGAAGAATTTAAAGCCGGAAAGCAGGATCCGGTTTATGCTGACTTCTTTCGGAATATAGCTGAATTATTACCCTGTGGTAAACGCTGCTACATTCAGACAATGGTGTTTGGCAAAAACATGATTCCGCTGGAGGAAATCAGCCTGAACGCTCCCAAAGACTCGCCCGCCTACGCCTTGGCCCTGATGATTGCTCAGTTTCCGGGCTCCTGGCTTCCGTCGGGCCCGGAGCAGGTGATTGAAAATGCAAAACCGCATTTCAAACTGGTTTCGATGAGCAGTGGTCGATTGGATTATATTGAAACCATCGGTCAGTGGCGAAAGCGATTCCGGGCGTTCAATCTTCAGAAATACTGGCTCTATGCTACGTTGATGCCCAAATTTCTGCGTGATAAATCATTCCGGGATTTGATTGCGGTATTCCGGGTCAGCCCAAATCGCTTGTGTTTCGAACACGAAACCATGGAACATTACCGGATGGTGTTCGAACGGATCTAGTCCACCTAACAGCCCCGCCTCTCCAAGGGGCTATTCTTTTGAATCGGTTCGGTCTATTTCTAAGGTATCAACCTCTAAAACTTTAATCGAATCAAACTTCAAACCTAAATTCAAACACCCTACCTCACTAGTTTTTCCCCTCATTTTATCGTATCCTGCGGGAGAATTCGCTGTCTTTCTCTTCCCCTCTGTGATCCGATGAATACTCCGCTTGCAAGGCCTGCCCTTTCCGTTCGTCAGCAATTTCGCTCCATCTTGGGCGGATCCATTGGCAACCTGATTGAGTGGTACGACTGGTACGCGTACTCGGTCTTTTCCCTCTACTTTGCCAGTGCCTTTTTCCCGAAAGACAACGAAACGGCTCAATTGCTTAATACCGCCGGGATTTTTGCCATTGGTTTCCTCATGCGACCGATCGGCGGCTGGTTGATGGGTCGGTATGCCGACCGCTACGGTCGTAAATCAGCTCTTACGTTTTCGGTACTGCTCATGAGTGCGGGCTCTTTACTGATTGCCCTGGTACCCGGGTACGATCGGATTGGCCTGCTGGCTCCGCTCCTGCTGGTAGTGGCTCGCATGATTCAGGGCATTAGTATTGGTGGCGAATACGGTACGGCGGCCACGTACCTCAGCGAAATGGCTCCCCGACACCTGCGGGGCTTTTATTCCAGCTTTCAGTACGTCACCACCACGATGGGACAATTGGTCGCCCTCGGTATTTTAATGATTCTTCAACGATACGCCTTAACGTCTGAGCAACTCAGCGATTGGGGCTGGCGAATTCCCTTTGGGATTGGGGCCGTCCTGGCTCTTTCGGCCATTTACCTGCGACGAGGACTCGTTGAGACGCAATCGTTCGCTCAGGAAACAACGCAACTGGAGCAACGGGGCTCGCTGAAAGAACTCGTCAAATACGCTCCTGAACTACGGCTGGTCATTGGCTTCACCATTGGTCTGACGGTTTCGTATTACACCTTCACGACGTATATGCAGAAGTTTCTGGTCAATACCGCCGGATTCAGCAAAAACGACGCTACTGCCATCATGGTCGTTACGCTGATTGTCTTCATGCTAGCCCAGCCTATACTGGGCCTGCTGGGCGACCGGATAGGCCGTAAACGCCTGATGATTCTGTACGGCATTCTGGCGGTACTGACCACCTACCCGATTCTGACGTTGCTCAGTCAAACCCAGGATCGCTGGACAGCCACGCTGCTCATCATGCTGGCCATGCTGATTCTCAGTATGAGTACGTCCATTTCGGCTATTATCAAAGCCGAGCTTTTCCCCGTACACGTTCGTTCACTGGGGGTTAGCTTCCCCTACGCACTGGCCGTCGCATTGTTTGGTGGCACGGCCGAATATATTGCCTTATTGTTCAAGGACCGAGGGCACGCCGACTGGTTCTACTGGTACCTGACGGCCTGTATTGCCCTGTCGCTCTGGGTAAGTTTACGTATGCGGGATACCGAAAAGCACTCTACCCTGGACCGTTAATGGGACGTATCGTAGGTGTATTTTTCCGTAGAACTGGTTTTCAACCGAATGACATGGTACCGGCTGGACGAATGAATAGACCCAATTTGCGAAGCGGGTATATGCTGTTTTACCAGCTCTAAATCGTCCGTTAAAATATAGTTATACGCAAATGGACGTTGGGCATTTGCCAGCGACGAAAACCCGGCCGGGTAATAGATATAATTGAAGTGAACATCCGGATGATTCCGATGCATTACGCTTGCCCAAAAGTGATAGAACCCGACACCTTCGCGAAAAAAGAAGCCTACATTTTTCACATCACTTCCAACCGCGGGTAGTACCTGCCGGAACGGTTCATAATCGTGAATATGACTCATGAAGTACGCTTTGGTTCGGTCGATGGAGAAAACATCTTCCTGTTTTTCCAGGTCAAAATAACCGGCGTCGTCCAGCACTGAAAAAATCTTCATCCGTTCGCTATAGGGGTATACGTCCTTGATCGGATACGAGTATTTCACCAGCGTAGAATTAAAATCATAGTACGGGCCCAGCGAAGGTTCCAGTTGCTGCTTCATTTTCAGACTACTTACATTGACCGTTTTGGGAATGTGAGCGACGATTCTTTTAGAAAAATATCGGGTAGGAACGAGCATTTTATTGGAATTCCCGTACACAAAGGGAATGCAGGACAACAGAAGAAAAACGATAAAAACGGATTGCCGCAGCTTTAGCACTTTCTGGTATACAAACCCAATTACAATGGTTCCAATGGCAAAAAAAGGCATGTGCGTACGTGTACTCCAGGACTGAAATTTCAGCAGTGTACAGAAGATAATCATACCGATTGAGGCGAGAATAACCAGCATTTTCACCTCCCTGTTACCCCGCTGGGAAAACAGAAAAATCGCATTGATTAGCAGTAATACAAAGTGTAAGGTATTGGGTACCATATCTTCCTGTACGGAAAAAGTGGTCGCGTACGCATTCAGACTGATGGCAGGTTCGTTTACCGATACGCCAATCTTTTCATGAATCCACTGAATCACCGAATCCGTAAAAACATTGTAGTGATTGTACGGTAGGGCTACGTGTAAGCCTGCGTTTTTCACCACGTTGGAAATGGTGTATGCCACCGAATGCCGATCGCAGGGGATTTTCTCCGCAAAAAAGCAGAACCTTCCGGCGGACTCAGTACGTGGTGAAAAAGGCTATAGTTCCGAACGAAAAAAGGCGTAAAGGTTAGGATCATGCAAACTACGGCCAGAATCAGGAGCTGAGCGGTAGGTTTAAACCCCTGACGGATGAGGAGGGTTAGTCCGAAATAGAGTGCGAACGGGCAGGCAAAAAAGAAGATCGGGTACTTCGTGAAACCTCCGAGAGCCAGAGCAACGCAACAGAATAAGCCATTTTTATACGTATAGGCATCAATAAGTTGAAAGCCCCCGTACACGAAACACAGGAATAAAAAACAGGCTACATAATCACTCTGCGTAGTTGTACTTTCAAAGATGCCAATCGGCAAGGTGAATAGTAAAATACCAATTAAAAATTGACCTTTATAGTCCATGCCTAATCGTTTTCCGAATAAGCTTACCACGGATAGTGAGCCTAGCATAGCTCCGAATTGAATGACATTAATCAGCTGATCGGTACCTGTAAGTAAGAAGACCTGAAGAATCAGATATTCGGCAAAAACATTATGGTAGAGTTGCTGAATATGTGTCGTGGGGAAATGATCCAGATTTTGATTAAGTAGCCAGACCAGAATGCGGGTGATGTGGTAACTATTAGAGTCGTAATTATTAGGCGTGGAGTACACGGCTAATAAGCCTAAAGGAGCGATAAAAAATAGAATAGCAACCCAGAAGATAAATTTATAGACCGTTGGGAAGGCACTAAATCGGAAGATTTGAATCAACTGAAGGTATAAATCCTTGGTCTTAAACATCTTGCTTCGTATACCCAGCCCTATCCAAATACCCGAAATCACAAGCCAGAAGGCCGTTGCCGTTCGTGTATTGAGCTGGTTAAAAGCAGAAAAGGTTTCACTGTAGATAAAGACTAAAACGGCGTGGACCAGTAAGGTTTGAATCAGTGCTAAACGACTGGCAGTATAGATTCCACTAGTGCGTAACTCGGACTGATACCTCAGAAAGAAGCACAATAGGCAACTGCCCAGGCCAATAAAGATACTCATAATAGATAGGTGCGGGGGAAAGAACAGGTTTCTACTAACGAAGATACATCAATTCCACTACCTTGGTGTTAAGTACAGATGAAGTTCCTGCTCCTAAATAAGCTTTTGAGTATACGTATAGAAGTAGCAAGTACCTTCATATTGGATGAGAATTTAACTATTCATCCCCATCTCCCCCGAAAGGTTATCAATACTGATTAATTCTTTGCATGAATCCTGTAAAACGCCAGAATCACAGGAGTGTTTGAAGCTTAAGTATTGTAACATTCTGTGAATTCTTATCGGTAAAAGAGTAAGGGGTTACGCCAGCCTCTTCTGCTGGTGTACCCCCCTACTCTTTTGCTCCTTCTTTACTTACTGAAAATCTGTGGCAAAGGAAAGTTTTTGATACGTCTCCAAATCCTGCCGAACGATCTCCAGCTTCTGCAAGGCCCGTCGGTAAGCGTCACTACCCATGAACAAGCGAACCGGTGGCTGTTCCATCGCGGCTACCTGCACGATGACTTCCGCTGCCCGTTCGGGGTCGCCTTGTTGCACACCGTCCATAGCCGCGTATTTCGCGTGCGAGTTACGAATGGCCTGATAGTCCTCAATGGCGTTCTGAGCAAAAACGAGGGATTCTTTGGTAAGAAACTGCGTACGAAAGGCTCCGGGCTCAAGCACGGTCACTTTGATACCGAATTCCTTCACATCTTCCGCGAGTACTTCGGAAAGTCCCACTACTGCGAACTTGCTGGCCCCGTAAATAGCCCAACCCGTATTGGCCGCGAAGCCAGCGATGGAAGCAATATTGATGATATGCCCCGCCCGCTGCTGCCGCAGGTACGGCATCACGGCACGAATGACATTAAGGGTACCGAAAACATTGACGTCGAAGCTGGTACGCGTTTCGGCGTCGGTTAGTTCTTCGATACTACCGCCGATTCCGTACCCCGCATTATTGACGATCACGTCAAGGGCACCGAAGGTTTCCTGGGTCTTCTGTACGGCTTCCCGAACGGAGGCCTCGTTAGCTAAATCTACTTGTAAAGGCAGAAACTGGTCGGAAGGTGTACTTACTGCCTCCATGAGGGACTCTACCTGCCGGGAGGTAGCGGCTACCCGCTGACCCGTAGCGAGTAGTTTTTTACCAGCGAGCGTCCTAATCCTTTGGATGCTCCCGTGACAAACCAGACTTTTTCCATACTATTTACATTTTTTATGGAACAAAAGTAGGGGCAGATTGGCGTTTGAAACTTACGCCAGCCAAACGAATCCTTGCGTAATTCAAACATACCTGACTGGCTACCCACTACAGTCAAACGTATAGTGGCACTGATTTTTCGGAAAGAGGTTCCGTTCTACCAAGTTGCTGGATATGAATCCTCCAAAGAAAACAACCCGTAAAAAGAAGACCCTCATTATTGTGATGAGTATCCTGGCTTTACTGATCATTGCCCGGATTGCTCTACCCTACGTGGTGCTGCATTACGCCAACAAAACGTTGTCTACCATGAACGGATACCGTGGTCACATCAAGGATATTGATATTGCCCTGTTGCGAGGTGCGTATAAGATCGACAGCGTATATCTCAATAAATACGACTCCACAACGCAGCGGCAAACGCCGTTTTTCGGAGCCAAACTCATTGACCTTTCTGTGGAATGGAAAGCCCTTTTCAAAGGATCGATTGTGGGGGAACTGGTCTTCGAATCGCCCCTGCTTCGCTTTACCAAGGACAAGGTAGAGCCCAATCAGGTCAAGAAAGATTCGAGTGATTTCCGGGATCTGTTGAATGATTTCATGCCTCTGGATGTCAACCGGGTCGAAATCAACGATGGCCGAATTGAGTACGTGGATGAACACTCCAAACCTCGGGTAGATATTGCCCTGACCAACGCTCATCTGCTGGCCCTCAACCTGCGAAACAGCTACGACTCGACGAGTGTACTCCCTTCTACGGTTACGGCTCACGCCAATGTCTACGAAGGCGAGCTGGATATCAATGGCCGACTAAACCTGCTGGCTCGACAACCTACATTTGATGTAAACGCCGAGGTTAAAGGGACTAATCTGGTGAAGCTTAATGATTTCTTTAAAGCGTATGCAAAGATTGATGTCAACCGAGGGACGTTTGGCCTCTACGCCGAAGCAGCAGCCAAGGAAGGGCGTTTTAATGGTTACGTAAAGCCTTTGATCAAAAATCTGAAAATACTCGGCCCGGAGGATCGCAAGGATAATTTTCTGCAAAAACTCTGGGAAGGCGTCGTTGGCACGGTGGCTTTTGCCTTTAAAAATCAATCGAAGAACCAGTTAGCTACTAAAATTCCTTTCGAGGGAGACATCAAAGAGCCCGATACAAACGTCTGGTTTATGATTGGTACTATTCTGCAAAATGCCTTCATTCAGGCGATCCAGCCTTCCATCGACCACGAAATTAATCTGGGAAGCGTGGGTGAAAAGAAAGAAGAGAAAAAGGGCCTGCTGGAAAGAATCTTCGGCGGGAAGGATGATAAAGATTCCAAGAAGGATAAAAAGAAGAAAGACTAACGAAAGACTTTCCCCAAACGCAGGAATCCGAGCAATCCGGTTCCTGCGTTTTTTCTTTTCAGAAGGCTGTACTTTTAGCTTATGCTTGACTAAATCCTTTTCATTCTTTTCTTTGTACAAAAAGTCATTTCTACTCCTCTAACCATTTATGCAAGCATTCTGGGGTGAACTCATGGGTACGCTCGTCTTAATTCTACTGGGCGATGGCGTCGTAGCCAATGTATTGCTAAAGAATTCCAAAGGTGAAAACAGCGGCTGGATCGTGATTACCGCCGGCTGGGGCTTTGCCGTCATGCTGGGCATCTTCGTAGCCAAAGCCTTCGGTAGTTCGGATGCTCACCTCAATCCGGCCGTTACGCTGGCCTTTGCCGTCTCTAATCAGGATTTTTCCACGCTTCTACCTTACTGGCTGGCTCAGATGATCGGAGCCTTCCTGGGGGCCGTACTCGTCTGGTTACAGTACCTGCCCCACTGGGCCGTAACGCCCGAGTCCAGCACGAAGCTGGCCGTATTTGCTACGGGCCCCTCGGTACGGAACCGGACTGGTAATTTTATCTCCGAGTTTATTGCCACGGCTGTACTCATCATCGGCGTGAGTGCCATTTCCGGGGCGGGCGAACTGGCCATTGGCCTGGGCCCTTATCTGGTAGGCTTACTGGTGTGGAGTATTGGCTTATCACTGGGTGGCACGACCGGTTACGCCATGAGTCCGGCCCGTGACCTGGCCCCGCGAATCGCTCATGCCTTACTACCCATTCCCGGCAAAGGCCCTTCCGACTGGGGCTACGCCTGGATTCCCGTGGTGGCCTCCTTACTCGGGGGTGTAGCGGGTAGCCTGTTATTCATGGCTTTTCACTAGTTCCCTGACTCCTCCAATTAAAACCATCGACAACATGTACATTGGATCGATTGATCAGGGTACGACGAGTACCCGATTTATTATTTTTGATAAACAGGGGCAGATTATTTCACTGGCTCAGAAAGAGCATGCCCAATTGTACCCGCAACCCGGCTGGGTAGAACACAATCCCGATGAAATCTGGTGTAATACCAAAGAAGTCATTCAAAAGGCGTTGAAACAGGCCAATCTGACGCCCAAGGACCTCATTGCAGTGGGTATTACCAACCAGCGGGAGACTACGGTGATGTGGAATCGCTATACCGGCAAACCGTATTACAATGCATTAGTCTGGCAGGATACGCGAACGAGTACGCTGGTGACTGAGTTATCCGCCGAAGGAGGTCCGGACCGCTTTCGAGAACAAACAGGACTGCCGCTGGCCACGTACTTCAGCAGTTTGAAAATCAAGTGGCTGTTGAAAAACGTTGCTACGCTGGAGAAGGATGCATTGAAAGGAGAAGTACTGTTCGGCACGATGGACACATACCTGCTTTGGCACCTGACGGGCGGTATGAAAGGGGGCCTGCACCTGACCGACGTCACCAACGCCAGCCGAACACAGCTCATGGACCTACGTACCTTGCAATGGGATGAAGGCTTATTGGAAACGTTTGGCATTCCCCGCAGTATCCTGCCCGAAATCCGTTCCTCTTCAGAAGTGTACGCAACGGCCAAGGGTGTACTCGAAGGCGTACCGCTCGCGGGCGTTCTGGGCGATCAGCAGGCGGCCCTGGTGGGGCAAACCTGTTTTCGTCCGGGAGAAGCCAAGAATACCTACGGCACGGGCTGCTTCATGCTACTCAATACCGGCGACTCGCTGACCCAATCCACCCACGGCCTCGTAACGACCGTAGCGTATCAGTTGGGCAATCAGCCGGTTCAGTATGCATTGGAAGGTTCCGTAGCCATTGCCGGGGCTTTGGTACAGTGGTTACGCGATAATCTGGGTCTGATTGAGAAAAGTTCAGACATTGAAACGCTGGCCCGTACCGTGGAAGACAACGGCGGCTGTTATTTCGTACCGGCTTTTTCGGGGCTGTATGCTCCCTACTGGCGAAGCGATGCCCGGGGCGTCGTGGCTGGTTTGACCCGTTTCGTCACCAAAGGTCACCTGGGGCGGGCCGCTCTGGAAGCCACCGCCTTTCAAACGCTGGAAATTCTGGAAGCCATGGAGAAAGATGCGGGAGTACGCCTCTCGGAATTACGCGTGGATGGCGGTATGACGGTCAACGAACTGCTCATGCAATTCCAGTCGGATTTACTGAACGTTCCCGTGGTACGTCCGACCATGATTGAAACCACCGCTCTGGGAGCCGCCTACGCCGCCGGACTGGCCGTGGGTTACTGGAAAGACCTCGATGATCTACGCCAGAACTGGGGCATCGAAAAAACCTGGAAACCGCAAATGGCCCGGGCCAAACGTAACGCCATGTACCGAAGCTGGCGAAAGGCCGTGCGACGGTCGTTTGGCTGGGAAGAATAGGGTTAAATTTGGTTGTTAGTTGTTAGTTATTGGTTGTTGATGAGGTTGTTTTACTGGAAAGAATGGATTAGGTAGGATTAAAATGTTCCTCTAAACGCTCCTTTAACTCCGAAGGAGTTCAACCTCATTAGCCCCGTATGCAATGCGGGGAACACGTCGTATGTAATGCCTATTACTCGTTTGCAGTATTAGATAATTACAAACTACATTTCTATATACCTCAAAAACAATACGGGTGAAGGCATCGATTTAATGCCTTTCACCCGTACTACTTATCATTCGTTGGCCTCATGTAGCAGGAAACTTCCAGCAACAAAAAACGAACAACTAATAACGCTATTACTCCTGAATAAACGGATAATCCTCCTGAACGTATACGTCTTTGTACGCTTCGCTCGGATCTGGCCAGGGTGATTCTTCGGCAAATTTCACCGATTCTGCCACCTGCTCCTTAATCTTATCTTCGATTGCAGCCAGATCTTCTTCTGTAGCCAGCTCGTTTTCGAGGATCGTAGCCCGTACCCACTCAATCGGGTCACGGCGTTTGTATTCTTCTACCTCATCTTTCGTCCGGTACTTCTGAGGATCGGACATCGAGTGACCCCGGTAGCGGTACGTTTTGAATTCGAGGAAGGTAGGACCTTCGCCGCTACGAGCCCGCTCGGCAGCCCGGCTTACGGCTTCGTGTACGGCTTCTACGCTCATACCATCTACGGGCTCCGAAGGCATATCGTAGGCCTCGCCAATGGTATACAGATCCGTTACGTTAGACGTCCGTGCGACAGACGTTCCCATGGCGTAACCATTGTTTTCTACCACGAAAATGACGGGCAGTTTCCAGGTCATGGCCATGTTAAAGGCTTCGTGCAAAGCTCCCTGACGAACGGCACCGTCGCCAAAGAAACAGATACACAAATTTTTCGTTTTGAGATACTTCTCAGCAAAGGCGATACCCGCTCCCAGCGGAATCTGAGCACCTACGATGCCATGGCCTCCGACGAAGTTCACTTCTTTGTCGAAAATGTGCATCGATCCGCCTTTTCCTTTGGTCGTACCCGTAGCTTTACCGAACAATTCGGCCATGATCGCATTTGGGCTGGTACCCAGAGCCAGGGGAAATCCGTGGTCACGGTATGCGGTGATCCACTTGTCATCTTTCGTCAGGGCCGATACGCAACCCGACGAGCAGGCTTCCTGACCGATGTACAAGTGACAGAAACCCCGGATTTTTTGTTGTCCGTAGAGCTGTCCGGCTTTTTCTTCAAAACGCCGCTGAAGCAGCATATTTTCAAACCAATAGAGGTAGGTTTCTTTCGGGTATTTTACCTTCGCTTCGGCTTTTTCTTTTTTTGCCATTGAACGCGGGATTAAGAAGAATGGAAATAATGTCCGATTTTCCGACTTTTTCTCCGGCCGAAGGCACGAATCTGGAAAACCTTGGTACAAAACTTTCGGCGAAATTAGCCTGCAATCGTCAAAACACAAAGATGCTTTTTCTCGAACGCCTTCATTTAACGCATTATAAATCCTACGAATCGGGAAGCTTTCAATTTTCTGAGCGGGTAAATGCCATTGTAGGCGAGAATGGTAGCGGAAAAACCAACCTGCTCGACGCCATTTATTTTTTATCGCTGACCAAAAGTGCACTGACCAGTCAGGACGCTTTGTCCATTCAGCACGGGGCTGATTACATGGTGATTGACGGAAATTTTTCCATCACTCCATCGGAATCCACGGCCGATGAAGCGGCTCCAGTGGCTACTTCGGTACGGACGCAGCAAATCACCATTTCCCTCCCCCGGGGTCAGCGGAAGGCCGTGCTGCACGATAAGAAACCGTATGAACGACTGGCCGATCATATTGGAAAATTTCCCGTGGTACTGATTGCTCCCGATGATACGGATCTGGTTCGGGAGGGTTCGGAAGAACGCCGGAAATTTTTTGACGGGGTACTTTCCCAGCAACGCCCCGATTACCTGAGCGATTTGCTCCAGTACAACCGGATTCTGGAACAGCGGAATGTACTTCTGAAGCAATTTCACGAACGCCATTACACCGACGAAGACTTGCTTGAAGCGTATTCGCAGCCGCTGGTCGATCTGGCTTTGCGGTTACACGAACATCGGCAAGCCTTCCTAGCTGAATTTTTACCCGTTTTCCAGCAGCATTACGCGGAGTTGAGTGAAAGTCGGGAGGCCGTCGAAATCAGGTATGAGTCGGAAGTAGACCCTGAGCACTTTCGACAACAATTCTGGCTAAATCGCCACCGGGATGTAGCCGCCCAACGTACGACCCTGGGCGTGCATCGGGACGATTACGCGTTTGAAATTGACGCGTACCCACTTAAGAAATTCGGCTCGCAGGGGCAGCAGAAATCTTTCGTAGTAGCTCTGAAACTGGCTCAGTTTCGCTTATTGACCCAGGAAAAAGGTTGGCAACCCATTCTCTTACTCGACGATATTTTCGATAAACTCGATGACCGCCGAATCGCCAAATTAATGACCATGATGAAGGATGGAACCTTTGGGCAGGTGTTTCTTACGGATGCCCGCCCCGAGCGAACCGAAACCTTACTAACGGAGGGAGGCATTCTGGCGAATATGATTCGAACGGATGGATAAAGTAGGCACACCCTAGTCCTGAATATCCGTAGCGGATGTTGCGGATAATGGATCTCCTGGGAAGTATTTTGATTGAATTGGTACGTGTGCATATGGACTAGACGTCCTCTGCTATCCCTCATGGATTATTCCATCTACGGCATTTATTACGACTCCAAAAATGGGTGACTACGCCTGCCCTTTAAACAAAAAATCCCCATCCAGGCGGCGGGGATTTTGTTCGTCACCAACAAACTATTTCTTTTCTTTTTCCACTTTCTTCATCACCTTATCCCCGGCTTTAAGCGTTTTCGAAACGAGGGTAAAGGGCCCGGATACAACTTCTTCACCGGCTTTGAGGCCCGAAAGAATTTCAATATTTTCAAAATCGCTAATGCCCGTTTTCACCGGACGCATCTCCACTACGCCGTTTTTGTGAATAAAGACTACTTCCTGCGGACGAGCTTCGGCCCGGGGCTTTTGCGATTGAGGATCGGCAGTAGCCGTTTCCTTTTCTTCACTACGCGTAGTCACTGAGGCAATGGGCACGCTGAGTACACCGTTTTTGCGATCTGTAACAACCTCAACAGAAGCGGTCATACCGGGACGGAAAGGAAAGCTACGTTTATTTTTTCGATCTACCAGATCCAGGTAGGATTCCGGTAAAATTCTGATTTTCACTTCAAATTCCGTCACTGCATCCGTAGAGCTGGCCGCTGCCGACAGTGAACCACTGCCATTGGCCGTATTGGCAATGGAAGTAACCAGGCCTTTGAATTTTCGACCGGAATAGGAATACGCATCCACGTCGATAATCACCGAATCCCCCACGTTTACCCGAACAATGTCGTTTTCATTGACGTTGACCCGTACCTCCATGTTGTTCAGATTGGCGATCCGCAGCATCTCCGTACCGGCCATTTGCGAGGTTCCTACAACGCGTTCGCCTAACTCAACGTCCAGCTTGGAAATAATTCCGTTGGAGGGGGCGTAAATCGTGGTTTTACGCAAGGTTTCATTGGCATCCCGTAAGCCGGCATCGGCACTTTCAACGGCGAATCGGGCGGCTTCGATATTGGCTCGGGCTGATTCTACATTTTGCCGGGCTACTTTATAATTGGCTTCAACCGTTTCGAAATCAGCATCCGAAATGACTTTATCCGCGTAGAGTTTTTTGTTCCGGTTATAATCAGCCTGAGCCCGTATCAACTGAGCGTCTACCTGCCCCAGGGCCGATTTCGTCTGTTCGTAACTGGCTTTAGACTGGTTCAATGCTGCTTTGGCCCGAGCTACCAGCGACTCATAGTTGTCCGGGCGAATGCGAAGCAGTAATTGACCTTTCACGACGGAGTCACCTTCGTGAATCTTCAACTCAATGATTTCCCCCGATACGTCCGGGCTGATTTTAATTTCAACCTCTGGCTGTACCTTACCGGACGCACTGACGCGTTCGACAATATCGGCCGCTTTTACTACGCTAAAAGTCGCTTCTTCGGCTTTTTCTTTTCCAATCCAACCGGCTGACTTGGCTATGAATAGCCCGCCAAACAGCAGAATCACCACTACGCCGAGAATCCACCAAATTCGATTTGAGGAACGTTTCATAACTAGGACTTTAGGCAATATCAAGTGTATAGTATTCCGCTTTAAAACGATAGCGGCTTATTTTGGTAGTAATCCAGTACTTTGATTCTCAGCACATAATCGTACTTCGCCTGAATCTGATTGATCCGGGAGCGATCCAGATTCGACTTTGCCAGATTGTAATCCACTGAATTGATGGCTCCTGCATTGAATCGGCTTTCGGCGGCTTTGAACGCCAGCTCCAGTGATTCCACCTGCCGGGTGAGCGAGGCATAACGTTTGGCAGCGGAGGTCATGTTTACGTAGGCCTGTTCGATATTCTGCCGCAATTGCAGCCGCACATTCGCCGCCTGATACTCCTGACTTTTTACATTCAGATTAGCCGTAGAAGCCCGATACCGAACCTGATAGGCGTTGAAAATGGGAACTCGCAGGCTTAATCCTATCCCACCGTTGAGGTTATTGGTAAGCTGTTCCGACCAGGGAATATTCTGGGTAAGAAAACCGGGCTGAGTCGTGGTGAAAGTAATAGGCACCTGCTGCCCTTCGAACTCAACGAATGCCGTATTGGTAATCGTTGTGGGCGTACCGGCCAGCGAACGGCGGGCGGCACTCGAATAGTTACTGCCCACGGACAAGTTAAAACCCAGCGAGGGGAAGTAACCACCCCGGGCAATATCTACGCCTTTGCGGGCACTCAGGGTCCGAAGATCTGCCGCTTTTACGGCCGACTGGGTCTGCACTGCCGTGGCGTAAATATCCTGAATAGGCGTTTGGTAGGTGTCATCGGGCGTATTGATGCTCATTCGGTCCAGCACTAATTCCCGAATTTCCGGCTCGTTCATCAGTTGCAGCAACTGAACTCTGGAGATCGCCAGATTATTCTCCGCCGTTACGACCGACAGTTCATCGTTGGCAAACTGTGCCTGTAAATCCAGCAGATTAGCCTGCGGCAAAGCTCCGGCATTGACCAGTTTTTCAGTACGGGTGACCTGTTGCTGCGTAATCTCTACCTGCGTACGGGATACAGCCAGCACATCTTCGTTGTTAAGCACCTGTAAATACGCCAGTACAACATTCAAGGCAACCTGATCACGGGTAGCCTGTACATCGAATTCGCTGGCCTGAACATTCAGCTGATTTTGTCTGATGGTATTGTTAACAATCCCACCATTGTAAATAATGGCAGTGGAAGTCAGGTTGGCGTTATTGTAATTAAGCGTTTGGGTTACGTATGTGTTGGTGAAGGGATCAATGTTCCGACCCAGGTTTAGCCCTTGCGTGATTGCCGTATTCAGGGTAGGCAGACGGGTAAATCTGGATTGATCCAGGGTATTGCGATTCACGGCAACCTGTATTTCGCTCTGCTTGACATCCAGGTTATTTTTCCAGGCAATGTCCACACATTCCTGAAGCGAACGCTTCGGTGCTGTATTCGTTTGCCCCCAAACCGGGCCAGCCAGTAGCAGGCTTATTCCGAACAGCCAGGCTTTTCCCATCATCTGTATCCTTGATTCATTCATTCAATGATACAGCAGGAGCGTGAAAGTGCCGAATGTTTTTTGGATAAACGGTCATTCATGCCTATTGAAAGCTCGTATAGGCATTGAGCGTTCGCGTATACAAACAAAAAAGTCCAGAAGCATGGCTGCTGGACTTTCCTTTTCCCCCATTGTTTTACCTAACCTAACAAACCCTTTCGGGTAAGATCTATTAATTACACACGAGCCGATTTACTACGAATGGTTCGCATGAAGTTATTAAATTCTGTACGCTCTATTTTACGCTGTGGTCGATAGTAGCCCAAATCTTTCTTTGAACTTACCATATCCATGATAGCGGCGATTGCAGCCCCTACTCCCAGGGTCAACAACATAATAAGAGCTAGTGACATAATGATTTAATGTGGGCGGTGATTAATAGCTGGATTCTGCTATACTGTACCTCTCCGAATGAAAGTCAGTAACAGGGAGATAACAGCAATTACAAGCAGAATGTGGATAAGACCTCCGGCACTATATCCTACTACTCCGATTAACCAGCCGATGATCAAAATGACGGCGACGATATACAATAGACTTCTCATGATGGTTAAAGTTTTGAAAGTTTTACGTGAGTTGGTATTTGCGTTACTGGGATAAAAACTCTTTGCCACTGTGCCAGTACCTGCGTTTTTAACTTGAATTCGCCCTCTATACGTCAGAGTCGTAAAAGTTCGAGAAAATAATTCCCCACCGCGGGGAAAAACCCTTGAGGTACAACGGGGAATGGAAGTGGCATATAAATGGTACCCCACCCATCTACTTTGATAATCCCTTATTAAGACCCATGAATCGTCTGAAAAGCATTGCTAACTTTTTCATTGAAGTTTATAATGAATTTTCCAGTGACAACGCACTTAAGATGAGTGCTTCACTTTCCTACTACATGATTTTTTCCCTGGCTCCGATGCTGCTGGTGATTATTTCGCTGCTGGGTATTTTCTACGGTCAGGATGCCATTCAGGGTCAGGTCTTCGGACAGATACAGGGGCTCGTAGGCAAGGAGGCAGCGATTCAGATTCAGGAAATCATTCGTAGGGCCGAGCTTTCCAATCGTTCACCGCTGGCCTTAACCCTGGGTATCGGAACGCTGGTGATTGGAGCTACGGGGGTATTCGGAGAAATGCAGGATTCTATCAACCGCATCTGGTCCTTACGGGCCAAACCCAAGAAAGGCTGGCTGAAGCTACTCATCAATCGGCTCCTGTCCTTTTCGCTGATTATTAGTATGGGTTTCATCCTGCTCGTATCCCTTCTGCTCAATTCCCTGCTGGATGTATTCAGCTCTCAACTGGAACGACTTTTCAATAGTCAGATGGTAGTCGTTGTGTACATCATCAATATCGCTTTCATTTTTACGGTTATCACGGTACTGTTTGCTTTGATTTTCAATGTACTGCCTGATGGAAAACTATACTGGAAAGATTCCTTTATTGGGGCAGGATTTACGGCGATCCTTTTTATGGTAGGAAAGTTTCTGATCGGCTTGTACCTGGGCCAGTCCAATCTCAGCTCTACTTACGGGTCAGCCGCCTCGCTGGTCATTATTTTGCTTTGGGTGAACTATTCGGCAGCTATTCTGTACTTCGGAGCGGAGTTTACTAAAGTCTATGTCAAGCAATACGGGCGGGGTATTGTACCCAAAAACGAGACCGTTATTGTTTATGAACAGGAAATTGAACCCAAAAACCTCGAACAGGGCCAGATACCCCACGTCAACGTAGCAAGCCTGAAAGGATACTATGATAAACACTGATTTGAACCGGAACCTTGCTTAATCAATCTATATAGCCATGAAAACATATGTTCATTCTGATATTCGGCCCGAATCCCGGCCATCGTTCGGCATCAAAACGCTGCAAATTTTAAATTTTCTTACGTTTCTGGTTACGCTGGTGGTGAACTGGGCGGCGGTAAGTCTGCCCTTGAATGACAAGTCCACCAAACAACTATCAGACCAGTATCCCAACCTGTTTACACCCGCTGGGCTTACCTTCTCCGTATGGAGCGTGATTTACGCAACCACGGCCCTTTTCGTATTCTATCAATTAAAAGGACTATTTAGCTCCGTTTCTAGCGAATATGTCAACCGTCTGGTACGCCGCCTGAGTGGCTGGTTTATTGCTTCCAACCTGCTGAATGCCTGCTGGATTGTTGCCTGGCATTATGAGTACGTGACGTTTTCTGTAGTGATCATGCTTGCCATTCTGGTTACGCAGTTAACCCTGCTGGTGCGGGCTCACGAAGTTTCTGACCTGGATACCACCTGGGGACAGCGGTTTGTAGTTCGCACGCCCTTTGGCTTATACGCGGGCTGGATTTCTATCGCAGCCATCACCAATATCACGGCATGGCTGGTCAGTATCAACTGGAATCAACTGGGTATTTCCGCAGAAGTTTGGGCGGTTATTATGATCATTACGGGGACCATTCTCGCTCAGCTGGTGCTGTTTACGCTTCGCAGTGTTTCGTACGGACTGGTCGTCATCTGGGCCATTGTGGGTATTATCCTGAAACGCTATCAAACGCCGGATCCTAACATGACCATTGTGTACGTGTGTGAGATCTGCATTCTGGTACTGACGATTTCGGTAATTCTGATTGCCTTTACCAATCTGGTCATTCCCATTCGTAAAAGCCCCATGCTGCACTGGAACCGGCCCCGTGTTCAGCACGATTAAGACCCCATGATTCCATTCCTGCCATTCCTCCGTACGGATGTAAACGTGCGGAGGAATGTCTGTTTTTTAGCTTTCCTTAAAACAAGTTCTTTCGGTAAGCGTTTTTAAAATGCGAAACCCCTCGGAATCAGCAGGTCTATGTACGGGAAGAATATTCGGTCTGTACGGAGTAATTAGCTGAATAGCTCAGGTTTACGAAAAATAAATCATTTTTTCATACTGGATAGACTCCCGTTCTTTTTCATTTCAAAAGTCTTGTATCTTTGCCACAAAAAACCCGGTTTATAGGCAGTTTTGTTGTATTTTCCTAAGGCAAGAGCAATACATACGTGACCGAGGAAACTATTCCTAACCGTCGTTTTCTATATTCTCCATGGAGTTCACAATTGCACAGGTGGCCCAGCTTTTGGGCGGTGAAGTAAAGGGTCCTGCTGATCAGAAGGTTAGTCGTCTGGCCAAGATCGAAGAAGGGACGCAAGGAGCTATTTGTTTTTTGTCCAACCTCAAGTACGAGCAATACCTTTATACAACCGCTGCCTCGGCCGTTATCGTTAGCAGAGATTTCGAGCCTAAAAAAGCGTATACGCCCACGCTTATTCTGGTAGATAACGCCTACACGGCCTTTACCCGCCTGCTGGAAGTCTATCATAATGCCCTGAGTTTCCGCAAATCAGGCATTGAAGAGCCCGTACACCGGGGCCAGCATACAGAAATTGGTGAAGGTGTTTATCTGGGAGCGTTTGCCAGCATTGGCGACAACTGCCGGATTGGAAAGAATGTAAAAATTTACTCCCAAGTCTACATTGGTGATAACGTAGTGATTGGCGATAATACCATTCTGTATTCAGGCGTAAAAGTCTACGACAACTGCCGGATTGGTTCAAACTGTACCCTTCATGCGAACGCCGTAATCGGATCCGATGGCTTTGGTTTTGCTCCGCAAACCGACGGTAGTTACAAAAGCATTCCCCAGCTGGGTAATGTGATTCTGGAAGATTACGTATCCATCGGTGCCAACACTACGATTGATTGTGCAACCATGCCGGAGGATTCAACCATCATCCGGGAAGGAGCCAAGCTCGACAACCTGATCCAGATTGCTCATAACGTTGAAATTGGTCGCCACACGGTTATGGCCGCTCAGTCGGGCGTTTCAGGTTCCTGTAAAATCGGTGATTATTGCATGATTGGAGGCCAGGTGGGCATTTCGGGTCACCTGCGTCTTGCTGACCATACAATCATTACGGCTCAATCCGGAATTTCGAAGTCGATTGAGAAGCCGGGAACCATACTGAGTGGCTCTCCCGCCGCAGAAAACCGGGAGAACCTCAAGTCGCAAGTACTGGTTCGTCGACTTCCCGAATTGGAAAAGCGGGTTCGGGAACTGGAAAAAATTCTGAAAGAATTATCTTTGCCCGCTAATAGTATTCAGTAGTTCAGCAGTGAGTCGATAAACGCTTTCCTCGCTTCCTTTTTTGAGGTAATTCAGGAAAGATTCAAGGATTTACAAAGACCCTAATCGATAGCTGTTCATCCATCCAAGATGAATCTTAAACAGCACACCATTCAGAAGCCCGTCACCGTTTCCGGCGTAGGGTTACATACCGGCGTAATCGCGTCCATGACGTTTCAGCCGGCTCCAGTCAACCACGGTTACAAATTCCAGCGGATTGATTTACCGGGTCAGCCCATCGTCGATGCTGACGTTGACTTTGTAGTTGATGTATCCCGCGGTACCACGCTTGAACACAACGGAGCCCGGGTGCATACAGTTGAGCACACGCTAGCCGCTTTGGTGGGCCTTCAGATCGACAACTGCCTCATTCAGCTCGATGGTCCCGAACCGCCCATCATGGATGGTTCTTCCATCAAGTTTATCGAAGCCCTTGACGATGCCGGACTGGTTGAGCAAAATGCCTTGCGTAATTATTTCGAAGTTCCTTCGGAAGTACGTTACCGGGATCGCGACCGCGACGTAGAAATTGCTGCTTTACCGCTCGATGACTACCGGGTAACGGTAATGGTCGATTATAACTCGAAAGTTCTGAGCAGCCAGCACGCCAGCCTGAATGATATTACACTCTTTAAACAGGAAATTGCCAGGAGCCGTACCTTCTGCTTTCTGCACGAACTGGAAGCTCTTTTCAAAGCCAACCTGATTAAAGGCGGTGACCTTTCCAATGCCATTGTCATTGTAGACCGGGAGTTTGAAGACGGGGAGCTCGATCACCTGTCCTCTTTACTTGGTAAGCCTCGCGTCAGTGTAGTACCTGGCAAGGGTATTCTCAATAATATTGACCTGCACTATGCCAACGAACCTGCTCGTCACAAACTGCTCGACGTGGTAGGTGATCTGGCTTTGGTAGGCCGTCCGTTGAAAGCACAAATCCTGGCGGCTCGCCCAGGTCACGCTGCCAACGTGGAAATGGCTAAAAAAATCAAGAAGCTGATGCGGGAAACCCAAAAACCCAGTATTCCGGTATACGATCCGAAGGTTCCGCCGGTCATGGATATCAAACAGATTTCCAATTTGCTGGCTCACCGCTATCCCTTCCAGTTGATTGATAAAATCATTCACATGGATGAATCCAGTGTAGTAGGTGTCAAGAATGTAACCATCAATGAACCTTTCTTTACTGGACACTTCCCCGAGAATCCGGTGATGCCGGGTGTACTGCAAATCGAAGCCATGGCTCAAACGGGTGGTATCCTGGTGATGAGTACCGTACCCGATCCGGAAAACTACTGGGCCTACCTGGCGGCTATCGAAAACTGCCGGTTCCGTCGTAACGTAGTGCCTGGTGATACCGTTATTTTCAAGTGCGAATTTATGGCTCCCATGAAACGGGGTATTGCCAAAATGCACGGACAGGCCTGGGTGGCTGGTCAACTGGTGATGGAGAGTGACATGACCGCAAGTTTAGTACGTAAAAAATAAGCCGACCCGTTTACGGTAGGTGAAGTAAGCGTACCGTATTCTGGCAATGAACAGAATGATACAGCCCTTAGCATACGTTCACCCTGATGCAAAAATTGCCCCCAATGTGGTCATCGAACCCTTTGCGGTCATTCATAAAAATGTTGAAATCGGTGAAGGTTCCTGGATTGGCTCCAATGTTACTATTTTCGAAGGAGCCCGTATTGGGAAGAATGTTCAAATTTTTCCCGGTGCCAGCATCTCGGCCGTACCGCAGGACCTGAAATTCGAAGGCGAAGAAACCTTGACTACCATTGGTGACTATACTACGATTCGGGAATGCGTAACCATTAACAAAGGCACGAAAGCAGCGGGTAAAACGGTTATTGGCAGCCACTGTCTGCTCATGGCCTATACGCACATTGCCCACGACTGTGTCATTGGCGACTATTGCATTATGGCCAATAGTGTACAAATGGCTGGTCACGTGGAATTAGGGGATTGGGCTTTTATCGGAGGCACAACCGCAATCCATCAATTTTCGAAAATTGGGCCTCACGCCATGATTGGTGGCGGTTCGCACGTATTGAAGGATATTCCTCCGTATACGAAAGCGGGCCGGGAACCCATTGCTTACGTCGGTTTGAACTCCATTGGCCTGCGGCGGCGGGGATTCAGCAACGAGAAAATTGCCGAAATTCAGGAGATTTATCGCTACGTATATCTGAAAGGCTACAACAATGCTGAAGCCCTGCACCGGATCGAAATTGAACTCCCTGCTTCGGCTGAACGGGACGAAATTATCAACTTCATCCGCTCCTCCGAACGAGGTATTATGAAAGGCCCCGGCAAAGGGACATCCGTAGAATAACACTTTTTGAAAAGGTCAGAATCATGTCTTCTGACCTTTTTCTTTCTTTCCCATGCAGATCATTCTCGAACAGCTGGGTAAACGGTTTATTCGGGAATGGATTTTCCGCCGCTTATCCCTCGAACTTGCTGCCGGCGACCGGCTGGCCATTACGGGTCCGAATGGCTCCGGCAAATCTACGCTTCTTCAGGTCCTCACGGGTGCGATGCCCGCCAGCGAAGGCAAGATTCAGTACTTCGAGGGATCCAATGAGATTCCATCGGATCACTTTTTCCGACAGGTCAGTATCGCCGCTCCGTATCTGGAACTGATTGAAGAATTTACGCTGAGCGAACTCGTTGATTTCCACCAGAAGTTCAAGCCTTTCAAGCAGAATCTGAGTACATCCGCCTTCATTGAACGACTGGACCTGAAAGCTTCTCGCGATAAATTCATCCGGAATTTTTCTTCGGGCATGAAACAGCGGCTCAAACTTGGACTGGCTTTCTACTCGAACGTACCGCTGGTCATTCTGGACGAACCCACTTCAAACCTGGATACCCGCAACAGCGACTGGTATTTTGAGGAAGTTCAGAAACTGGATGCCAATCAAACACTAATCATTGCTTCAAACGTGCCTGCCGAGTACCAGTTCTGTGAAAAAGTAATTGATATTCAGGCGTATAAGTAAAAAAGCGGCGATTGAAATTCTTCGTTTTCGGTAGCATTGCGTATATTAGTTGCCTAACCTCGCCGAAGCTATGCGGAACTTGTTTACCTGCCTGCTTATCTTTTTTACTTTATCTGCATTTGCTGACAATCAGCCCGTTACTTTCATTCCCAACCAGGGTCAATGGGACGCCAGCGTGCGGTACCGCATTCAGATTCCGGGCGGTCAGCTCGACTTGCGGACGGATGGGATGGATTACGTTTTCTACGATACCGATTACTTCAGGCAACTTCATAACCGAACCTTACCGGCCAACACGCCCTTAAAGCTGCACGGCGTACGCGTCTATTTTGACGGTTCCAATCCGAACCCAACCCTGAAAAGCGACCTTTCAGACGGAATTTCCCGAAATTACTTCCTGGGAAATGACGCCCGCCGCTGGGCTTCCAACGTTTCTGGATTCGGCGAAGTCGTATACAAGGAATTGTATCCGGGTATTGATCTGCGACTGTACGCTCACCATTCGACGATTAAGTACGAATTCATTGTGCACAGCGGAGCTAACCCCGATCTGATTAAAATGCGGTACGAAGGCTCAGAAAAGCTATCCGTATCCGAACACGGGAATCTGGAAGTTCGCACGTCCATGGGCTGGTTTCGGGAACTGAATCCGTATAATTACCAGGAAATTCGAGGAAAAACAACGGAAGTGAAAGGTCACTTCGCGGTTCGTGAGAAAAACGTAGTGAGCTTTCACTTACCCAACGGCTACGATCCCAAACATCCGCTGATCATTGATCCGGAGTTAATCTTTGCCAGTTTCTCCGGTTCTTATTCCGACAACTGGGGCCACACCGCTACCTACGACGCCGAAGGCAACCTCATTTCCGGTGGATCGACGAACGCGTCTGGTTTTCCCGTAACGGCGGGAGCCTATCAAATCAACTACGGCGGCAACGGCGGCCAAACCCTCTGGGATGTCGCCATTCTCAAATTCAATCCAACGGGTACCCGCTTACTGTACGCTACGTACCTGGGCGGTACGCAAACGGAAATACCGCATAGCCTCATCGTTAATTCCAAGGGAGAACTACTGATTTTTGGCACGACTTCCTCCCAGAATTTCCCGACCAGTACGCAAGCTCACAAACGCAATTTTAGCGGCGGCACCTACGTACAACCACTCAGTGGAATGGACTACAACAACGGTAGCGATATTTTTCTGGCAAAACTTAGTGCGGATGGAAAATCATTGCTGGCGTCGACTTATTACGGAACGACGGCCAACGATGGTCTGAATCTCAATACCCTTCTGAGCATTCAGTATTACGGAGATGCGTACCGGGGCGAGATCATTACGGACGCCCAGGATAATGTACTGGTAGCAACGACTACCCCCTCGGAACTTCCCCTGAGCCGCCCCGACCGGCTGGCTGCTACCGTTCTAAAATTCTCACCCGATTTATCAAAACTGATCTGGGAAAGACCGAAGATTATGCCCGGCTTCAGCGGAGCATACGGGATACGGGCGGCGGCCTCGGGGAATATCTACGTCTGCGGAGCCGTACGCGATAACCTGCCTACCCCCGAGGATGGCTGGCTGGCCAAACTGGATGCCGACGGAAACGTACAGAAAACCAAACGCATCGGTACCAGCAACGCCGACGTAGCCATGTTGCTGGATCTGGATAAGGACGAAAACGTCTACGTATTAGGATTGAGTAACGGTGGAAAATACCCGGTTACCTCGGGGGTATACTCCAACCGAAACAGCGGGCAATTTATTCATGCCTTTGATCCGACCCTGGATCGAACGCTCTTTTCGACCGTCATTGGCAGCGGTAGGGGTACACCCGACATCGCTCCAACGGCTTTTCTCATCAACGAATGCGGGAATATTTACCTGGCAGGCTGGGGCGGCGAAGTCAATGCTAGCATAGGAACATCGCTGGCACTGGCGAGTAGTACCAAAGGTCTGCCTGTCACCACCGACGCCTTTCAGAAAACGACGGATGGTAGTAATTTTTATCTGGCCCTGTTAGAAAATGGAGCAAAGTCCCTGCTGTACGCGACGTTTTTTGGCAATACCAACAGTTCGTCCGACGTCCGGGGCGACCACGTGGATGGTGGTACCTCTCGCTTCGACAAACGGGGGTATGTCTATCAGGCCGTTTGTTCCTGTCAGCCTTCCTCCTTCCCTGCTACCCCCGGAGCCTGGTCTACCGTAAATCGGGCGGGCAACTGTAATAACGCCGTTTTTAAGTTTGATATCGACAACCTGGACGTGAAGTTCGATATGTTCCTAAATGGCAAAAAGCAGGATACGATCGACGTCTGCACGCCCGCTAAACTGCAATTTGTCAATACCAGTACCGGAGGAAAAAGCTACGAGTGGAATTTCGGGAATCTGGGCAAATCCACGAATCCCGTACAGGGGGAGTTTACCTTTACCAAGCCCGGCGTCTACGTGATTACGCTCGTGGGCCGAAACCCCTTGAGCTGTAAACGCGAGGCCCTGTATCAACGAACCATTCGCGTTTCTGAACCCGCTTTTCAGGTGAGCAAAGATACGACGATGTGTCTCGGCGGAACGGTACAGTTGCGGGCTTCCGGCGGATCGAATTACCAGTGGACGGCCCACGGCTCACTTAACAGTACCACCATTGCTAATCCCGTAGCCACCCCTACCGAAACAACTACGTATACCGTTCAGGCTTCCGATTCGAAAGGTTGTACGGGACAGAAGTCGGTTACGGTGACCATTCAACCGCTGCCGGTTCAGGTCACAGTTTCGGAACCCGTCATTTGCAAGGGCCAAACGGTTCGCATTCAGGCGACGGGTGGAAGTTCGTATCAATGGACTGGCTCGGCCATCAGCGACAGTAGTAAGGCAGCCATTACGGTACAGCCCACCCAAAGTACCGCCTATACGGTTATCGTTAAAGACAATAAAGGGTGCCGTGGACAGGCTACGGCCACGGTAACCATTGATGAATCGTTTCGGCCGGATTTTGCCGTTGAAAAGGTGTTTGACTGCGTAAAACCCACGCAGGTACGCATCAAACTGTCGAACGCGGGCGGCGATCAGTACGACTGGTATTTAGGCAATGGTGATTCGCTGGCGACGCAACAGCCTTCTCCCTACGTGTATCCTAAACCCGGCACGTATCAGGTGACGGGAATTGCCAAACGCGGAAGTTGTACCCTTTCGGCTTCTCAGCCGATAACCATTGAGTCGCCGCTGGAAGTGCCGAACGTGGTAACGCCCAACGGGGATGGCAAAAACGATCAGTTTGTGATTGGTACCAACGGACTAAAATTGGATGTGTTCAATCGCTGGGGGAAAGCCGTTTACCAACACGTGAGTTATCAAAACGACTGGACCCCCTCCGTAGCTCCGGGAACCTATTACTATCTGATCACTTTTCCCGATGGGAAACAGTGTAAGAGCTGGGTGCAAGTTATTAACTAACGTTGTATAATTTACAGTTAATCAGTATTTTAGCATTCCATTCAAACGTTTACACCCATGAAATCATTCGTTCTAACCCTGGCCTTGGCCCTTGCCGGACTGGCGGCCCAGGCTCAGGCCACCTACCACGGAGCTAAAATCACGACCGATCACGCGATTTCAACCACCCAATTGGTGGAACAAATGAAGAAATCCGATACGCTTGCTACCAAAGTGACAGGTACGGTAGAATCCGTTTGCAAGATGAAGGGTTGCTGGATGAAAGTGAAACTGCCCGAAGGCAAGACGATGCGGGTTTCGTTTAAAGACTATGATTTCTTCGTACCAAAAGATATTGAAGGCAAAACGGTTGTATTTGAAGGACAGGCCTTCTCCCGCGTTACACCCGTGAATGAACTCAAACATTACGCTGAAGACGCTGGAAAATCAAAAGAAGAAATTGCCAAAATCACACAGCCTGAGAAAGCCGTGGTTTTCGTAGCGGATGGGGTTATTGTTAAATAATAGTCTATAGTTTCCAAAGAAAAAGGCCGAAGGAAGATCATTCCTTCGGCCTTTTTCACTTGTAGTATTCTCTTACTCCCGTTGCGTTAGTTTCCAGCGGGTTCCCGCCAGAGCGAGGGTAATTAAGGAAAGGAAGTAGATGATATTCCGTGAATCAATCAGTCCTCGTCCGAGGGCATTGTACTGCGTATCCAGCCCCAGCCAGCCTAACCAGTACGCGGCTCCATTCCAAACTTCCAGTCCAGCCACGGAGCTTAAACCGACATACAGCAGGAAACTAATAAACACGCCCAGTAGGAATGCGATGATCTGATTATCTGTCAGTGAAGACGTGAACAGCCCGATGGCCGCAAAGACGCAACCCAGCAGAAAAAGGCCGATATACGATCCCTGTACGCTCGCCGAATCAATGTTTCCCACCGGATTTCCTAACTGATACACGGAGTAGTAGTAGATCAGCGTAGGTACCAAAGCCAGAAAAATCAGAAAACAGGCTGCCAGAAATTTACCAATGACCAGTTGCCACTCGGTTAGCGGCTTGGTGAACAGCAATTCCAGCGTACCAATTTTTCGTTCTTCGGCAATGGAACGCATGGTGATGGCGGGTACCAAAAACAAAAACACGTACGGAGCCAGATTGAAAAACGTCGCCAAATCTGCGTACCCACTGTTCAACACACTCGTATCAGGAAAGATCCAGACCAGCAAGCCCATCGCCAGCAGAAACACCGCCATTACGACGTATCCAACCAGGGAGCTTAAAAAGGAATTGACTTCTTTCTTGAAAATAGTAAACATACCGTAAAAACAGGGAGAAATAGCAGAGTGAAACCGGGCGTATAACGCTAAAAGAGCCAGATAAATTTTTCCGGGATTCGCTTATCCAAACATGGGGCGATCCCGCTTGACAACGGCGGCGACGATCAGACCCAGTACCGTACCCACGATTACGCCCGTTAAGATGGTCATTACAAAACTGAAACCGGGATTGGTCATCAGCGTAACGAATCGCATGGCCGTTTCGGTTTGCTCTTCGGTCATGCCGCGTTCTTCGTACGCATTCCGCAAAGCCCGCAGCGTTTTTTCCTGAGCTGAATTATCAATGAACTGCGTATAGATCAAAATAAGACCCGCCGATAGTACCCCCCATACCGCTCCGGTTAGTGCCGCAATCCCTACCCCCTGGCCAAAGGAAATATATCCTTCGTTATGCGTACGAAATTCCCGCATTGCCAGCACCAATACTAAAACCGTAAAACCGATTTGTAGAAAATTGGTCAGCAAACCCCAGCCCATGTTAGCTTTCATGGGATCATCAGGCATCATATTCAACGCCTGATAACTGATGGAGAAGACAGCGGTAACGATCCCGGAAATCGCTCCCCATTTCATGGCGATACGAGCAGTAGAAGGGGTTGGTTCCATAGTGTAGTAGGTGGATAGGGGTTAATGATACAATCGAAGTAGGGTGATAAACTTAACTACTGGCACTCATTTTCCGAATCCAGATCGCTACCAGAGCCGCGTATAGGAAGTGAAAAATCATGCGTAACATGCCAAAATTGCTCCAGAAAATAGATTCCGGGGAAATCTGCTCAATTTGCTCCAGAAAAAGCTTGAAGTCAACCGGACCGGCATCTTTCTGATTGCCAAATTGTTCTTTGACCATCGTCTGATCCTGTAAGGCCAGACGTTTCAGATCCGTGATAAATTCCGGAACCAGTGAAGGTTCGACATATCGAACGTAACCCGCCACCAATAAACCGTCCACAAAACTCGCCGTCAAAACGACCAGTACGCAGAACCCAAAGATTTCCAGAAAATTCATGGGTCGTCGGACATTTTTCCAGTAGCGGCGGGCTCCAAAGGCCATCGCTACCCACATGAGGATCATCCCCAGATTCCGGCGGGTACCCAGCGGCATGGCGTCTGTTAGCTTTAGTACGTAGAAATAAGCAAAGCAGGCTAATCCAGCCAGCAAGCCTAAGCCTAAAGCCAATCGTAGAAAATACTTGTTAATCATGGAGATGAGGCAATGTGTGGCAGGGAACGTTGTTCCCTGCCACACCAGCTATACTTTAAAACTCAAGGGTTTGCTATGAAAGGTACTCGTACCCTGATTCACGACGCCGTACACTTTTCCGCGTAAGGTTTTACCCACGAAAGGCGTGTTTTTGCCTTTGGATTGCCAGTCGGCCAAACTTACCGTCCATTCTTCATCCGGATTAAACGCGGTCAACTGAGCAATTTTCCCTTCGGCAATCGTTACCGGGTTTCGCTGCAATACGGAGCGAGGGTTCGCCGTAAAGAGTTCCAGGACTTTTTCCAGTCCCAGATTTCCGTAGGTCAGGGCCGTTGCAAAAGCTGTTTCCAGGCTACTGATTCCGAAGTCGGCTAAATCAAACTCCAGGTTCTTCGATTCCGTATCCTGGGGATAGTGATCGGACACCAGAGCATCGATGGTACCGTCGGCAAGGGCCGCCCGCAGAGCTTCTACTTCGCTGGCTGGCCGGAACGGGGGCATTACTTTCAGATTCGTATCGAACTCGACTAAATCTTCATCAGTGAACGCCAAATAATGAGCGGCCGTATCACAGGTTACGGGCAGTCCCTGAGCTTTTGCCTGACGGATCAGTTCTACCGAACGAGCCGTTGAGACCAGGGAAAAATGCAGGCGGGGTCGTAAGTCAAAGGTTTCAACCGCGTATTCCAGTAACCGTAAATCCCGCTGAATCATCAGTTCTTCCGCCATGGTCGGAATGCCCCGCATGCCCAGCATGGTACTCATATTTCCCTCGTGCATCTGACCGTGAACCGTCAGCGTAGGCTCTTCGGGACGTTGAATGAGCAGACCATTCACCTGGGCCAGATATTGAAGCGATTTCAGCAGGATGTCGGCATTCCAGATGGGTTCTTCACCATCAGTAAAAGCGACGGCTCCCGCATGATGCAGATCAAGCATTTCTGTGAAATCCTTGCCTTCGCAACCCAGGGTAAGAGCGGCGGTGGGTAAAAACTGTACGGCCTGATCTTCAGAAAAACTGCGGAGATAATTGAGGCTTTCTTTTCGCTGTACTACAGGCTTGGTATTGGGAAGCAATACGACTTCCGTGAAGCCTCCAGCAGCGGCCGCCCGTTTCAGGCTATATAAATCTTCCTTAGCCTCGTAGCCGGGATCTTTGGCGTGAACCCGCAGATCGCACCAGCCCGGCGAAATACAAAGTCCTTCCTGACGGATTTCCTGCCCAGAGGAGATAGCGGCAAGATTTTCACCCATTTTTCGAATGATACCGTCTTCAATCCACACATCCACCACCTGATTATGAAATGCCGAATGCGGATCAATAATGCGAACGGAACGAAAGAGAAGATTCATAGGGTCGAATGTTGAACAAGGAACAAAGCATACCGAAAATTCGGTGTCCTTTGTTCCTTGCTCTGATCAATGGTTTATTGACGATTTTCGGCCACCTCGCTCAGAGCGATACGCACGAAAATAGAAAACGGTCGACTGTCGACTAGTGTACAGACTCCTGGTAAGTAGCGGCGTCCATCAAGGCATCCAGATCAGCCGGATTTGACACCTCAAGTTTGATTACCCAGCCATCACCGTACGGATCGGTATTGACTTTGTCGGGACTGTCGTTGAGGCTCTCGTTTACTTCGAGCACTTTACCCGCAACGGGCAGGAACAGATCAGATACCGTTTTTACGGCTTCTACTGAGCCAAATACTTCGTTGGCAGCCAATTCCTGATCCAGGGAATTAACTTCTACGAAAACCACATCGCCCAATTGATCCTGAGCATAATCGGTAATACCAACCAATGCTACGTTACCGTCAACGAGTTTAATCCATTCGTGTTCAGCGGTGTAGCGAAGTTCTGAAGGAAAGTTCATGTGTTTGTGATGGCAATCTGTCTGAAATTCCCTGCAAGTTACGGAAGAAGTTCAGGGTTTAGCGTCCGGGGTTTAGAGTTTTTTCGATTTCCTGGCCAGTAGAGGCAAGCTCTGGTGGTACGCTGTTTTTACCTACTCCTTTCAAAAAACAATAAAAGCTATGAAAGCCAATCCAGCCTCACAGAACACAGCGGCTCATAAGCATAATAAAATGCATAAGCCCGAAAACAAAGACAACCTGGACAGCCGGGTCAAACAGGAACTCGACAACAACTCCAATAACCGGAAAGAAATCCGGAGCAATCAACCCAAAGATAAAGAGTAACGAAAAAGCGGATTCCCTCTCAGGAATCCGCTTTTTTAGTTTACAGTTTTCGGTTTTTAGTGGTCAGTTGGGTTCATGCCAGCTTATCAATGCAATTCTAATTCAAGAATCTCTACGAGCTGTTGTAGATCACTTACCTGCGAGTAATCTGCCATTGAAAACGGAAAACAGACCACTGAAAACGTTACAAACTTTGCGTAATCCCCAGTTCCAATCCCCGTAATTCAGCCAGTCCCCGTAACCTTCCAATAGCTGTATACCCTGGATTCGTCCGTTTTTCGGGATTCAGATCATCCAGCATCCGGTGACCGTGGTCAGGCCGCATGGGAATATTTACATCCGTACGTCCTTCCTTTTCCCGACGTTTCATTTCTCCCACAGCGGCTTTCATGACTTCATACATGCCCGCATGCCCTTCCAGGTGATTGGCTTCGTGAAAGGTCTCCGGCACCTCGTCGATTTCCCGGTGTACGCTCCGCAAGTGTAGGAAATGCGTACGTGGTCCGAATTCCTGTAGCATAGCGGGCAAATCATTATCCGCCCGTACCCCAAAACTTCCCGTACAGAAGGTCAGTCCATTCGCGGGCGAATCGGCTGCTGCGAATAGTTCACGAATGTCCGCTGCCGTACTCACCACCCGTGGCAGACCCAGAATCGGCCGTGGCGGATCATCCGGGTGAATACAAAGCTTCACCCCTACTTCTTCGGCTACGGGTACTACCGCTCGCAGGAAGTAATACAGGTTTTGCCGGAGTTCGAAGTCACCGATTTCAGCGTAATAATCCAGTACTTTCTGGAATTGCTCAACGGTAAAACTTTCTTCCGAACCGGGCAGACCCGCAATGATATTACGAATCAGTAAGGCTTCCTGACTTTCGTTTAACGTCTTAAAGTAAACCTCGGCCCGTTGACGGAAAGATTCCGAGTATTCGGCCTCCGCCGCTGAACGCTTCAGTATAAATAACTCGAAAGCTGCGAAGGCGACGGCATCAAACCGCAGGGCTTCCGACCCGTCGGGTACGACGTAGGCCAGATCCGTTCGCGTCCAATCGAGTACGGGCATGAAGTTGTAACATACCCTCGTAATGCCTTGCTGAGCCAGGTTACGTAAGGTTTGCTGATAATTAGCAATGAGCTGATCCCGGTCGGGCATGGCTCGCTTGATGTGCTCGTGCACGGGTACACTTTCGACTACGGCCCATTCCAGTCCAGCTGCCTCGATTAGCGTTTTGCGGGATTCAATGGCTTCGGGAGTCCAGATTTTACCGTTAGGCACTTCGTGTAAGGCCGAGACGATACCCGTAGCTCCGGCTTGCCGAATGTCCGACAGCCGTACGGGGTCTTTCGGACCAAACCAGCGAAAAGATTGAAGAAGAGGCATAAAAAAGTTTAGAGTTTTCCGTTGTCTGTTTTCAGTTAAAGGGTTCTTGGCGAACCTTTAGTCTGAACTGCGTGAGCCGTATCATTCGCTACGAAATCTCAACTGCTCCGTCTACCCATCAGACAAAAATCCTAAAAAACTGAACAGGCCACCGCAGTAGATCACGATCGATACCCATTCAATTTTTTAGGATTAAATGACGTAGTACTTACAGCGAAACACCACGTTTCCAGGGGATGAAATCATCCTGACCCAGCCGCACCGAGTGCGGGGTAACCTGACCGCTGGCAACCTGAATGACGTAATCCAGAATGCGTTCGCCCGCTTCATCGATGGTTTCCTGACCGTCGATGATGGTACCACAGTTGATGTCGATAATATCGTTCATCTTGTGGTACAGCTTCGTGTTCGTCGAAAGCTTGATGACGGGGGCAACCGGATTACCCGTAGGCGTACCCAGACCCGTGGTAAACAAAACGACGGTGGCTCCCGAAGCTACTTCAGCCGTGGTACTCTCCACGTCGTTTCCGGGGGTACAAACCAGGTTCAGACCGGGCTTGGTCACTTTCTCAGGGTAATCCAGCACATCTACAACGGGTGAATTCCCACCTTTTTTCGCGGCTCCGGCAGACTTGATGGCGTCCGTAATCAATCCATCCTTGATATTACCGGGTGAGGGATTCATGTAAAAACCAGAACCTACGGCTTCCGCCCGCGAATTGTAGATTTTCATCAGCGAGTTGAACTTCAAAGCCGTTTCTTCATCGACGCAACGATCCGACAGTTCCTGTTCTACACCGCAGAGTTCCGGAAATTCCGCCAGAATGACGGTACCGCCCAGCGATATGAGAATATCTGACGTATGACCAATCGCTGGATTCGCCGAAATTCCGGAAAACCCGTCCGAACCACCGCATTCCAGTCCAATGACCAGCTTGGAAAGCGGAGCAGGCTGACGTTCAATTTTATTGGCTTCAATTAGTCCGGCAAAGGTTTGCTTGATCGCTCCGGCAATGAGTTTTTCTTCGGAACCAATTTCCTGCTGCTCAAATACGTACAGCGGCTTGGCAAAATTCGGGTCCCGCTTGGCAATTTCCTCCTTCAGAATCGATACCTGAGCGTTCTGGCAACCCAGACTTAGTACCGTGACTCCCGCCACGTTGGGGTGCGTCGCATAGCCAGCCAGCAGGCCACACAGAGCCTGAGCGTCCGAACGCGTACCGCCGCAACCCATTTCGTGGTTGAGGAATTTTACACCATCCACGTTCGGAAACAGGCGGGTTTGGATCGCTGTTTCTTCCTCAATGGCTAAATCGGCGTTGAGAATGTCCGTTACGGATTTGCCGGAACGGTACAGGCTAATCAACTGCTCAGTCTGATCTTTCCAGACCTGATTTTTGCCGTAGCCCAGGGAATCCACCAGGGCTTCCCGCATGACTTCCAAATTCCGGGTTTCGCAGAATACCATGGGCAGTACGATCCAGTAATTGGCCGTACCTACGCTTCCATCCTGCCGGTGATACCCCAGGAAAGATCGCTGCTTAAACTTGGTTGTATCGGGTTGGGTCCATTCCAGCTTACGCGATCCCAATCCAAAATCGTCCGAGGCGTGACGCGTATTGAACGTGTGCATGAGTCCGCCTTTGGGGATAAACTGCTTGGCCTTCCCTACCAGCACACCGTACATGGTAATGTCTTCATCGACGGCCCGATCTTCCGTCAGAAATTTATGCTTGGCCGCAATATCATCGACCAGCTCGTAATCGACCCCCTGAAACGAAATGATCTCGCCTTTTTTCAGATCAGTTAGGGCGACAATAACGTTATCGGCGGGGTGGACTTTTAATACTCGTTGCTGCATGGGAGTAAAGGATTCTTTCTTTCAAAAGATGAAATCCGGACCTTGCTACCCGAATTTCCAATGGAAAAGAAATGAATAAAAATCAGTTAGGATAAAGCGGCCTCAAAAGCGGCTTCCGGGCTTTCCTGAAGCTTGTTCAAATAGAACGCTACCCGCTCGCCGAAGCCGGGTAAGGCATTTAGATCCGTACCCCAAAAATCCGTATTGCCGAGTACTTCCGAAAGTTCGCCCTGACGCGACCACCAATCGAAGTACCAGCCAGCGGGTTCGTCCTGAATGAGGTATGATTCGCCGTTTCGTTCGCCAAAGTACTTGCCTCCTTCTTCTTTCACGGCCTTCATGAACAGTACATACGCCGCAAAACCCAGGGCAAAACGCTCCGGAGCCGTGCCCGTCTGTTCGTAATGCTTGAGTAGCAAAGGCACGTTACGGGTTTTCATCTTAGAGGTATAGTACAACGTAATACTGAGCAGTTTATGTTCCAGAAAGGGATTGGAAAAACGGTTCAGCAGACTGGCCCCGTACGTACGGGCTACCTCCAGCTCGATCGGGTATGGAATGGCCGGGGCCAGTTCTTCAAACATCAATTCTTTCACATAGCGACTCGATACAGGATCGACCATGCTTTCGCGAACGGCGTTTTTACCCGAAAGATAATTCAGTCCGCAGGTCAGCGTGTGCGAGCCATTCAACAGGCGAAGTTTCAACTCCCGGTAGCGATCAATATCGGTTTTTATAATTACGCCTAACGCATTGGCTTCGTCACAATCCACGGCATCGAAACTCAGTACGCTTTTTACCTTTTCATCGCCTTCAATAGCCCAGAGGCGGTATACTTCTGATACGCAGAGCAGGCCATCTTCGTAGCCTAGTTTCTGCTGGTATTCGGCCTGATCCGTCGCGTTAGGTTTTCCGGGAACAATCCGGTCCACCAGTGAATTACAGAAGGAGTTGGCCGTTTCCAACCAATGAATAAAGTCAGCTTCGAGATTCCCGCGACGAGCCAGCTCCAGTACAATTTTCCGCAGATTCGTACCATTGTCAGGCACAAGCTCGGTGGGTACAATCACCATACCGCTTTCGGCTGAACCGTTAAACGCTTTCCAGCGAGCGTACAGAAAGGCCGTCAGTTTACCCGGAAATGATTTGGGAGGCGTGGCCTGCAAATCTTCGGTTTCGTCGAGCTGAATACCGATTTCCGTCGTATTCGAAGTAACAATCTGCATCTCAGGGTTGCTCGCACAGGCCAGAATTTCGGCCCATTGGCTCGGAGCCGCCAGGGTACGGGAAATACTGGCGTTGACAATGTATTCTTCAATCGGTTGTCCATCTTCGCCCAGGCCCCGAATCACCTGCGTAAAGAGTTGATCCTGCCGATCAAATTCGGACGTATCGCTTCCGGTTGATTTCACCACCACAATTCGGCCGTTGAACACGCCCTGTTGATTGGCTTTGTCCACAAAATAGTCGCACAACCCCCGCAGCAACACGCCCGTACCAAATTGCAGAATGCGTTCGGGTAATTCAAAAACGGAGGGATTGGGTAATTGAACCGGCACAGTTGCCGAAATTTGGGGCAAGTTTTTGCGGGAAAGCAACATGACTAAAGCGTTAGTAAAGTTTGAAGTAGAGGGTTGGAAGTTTGCCGTAATCATCCAAGATAAGCTGGATGATTTGCTGATCAGCTCTTCTTCTACCCTTGTATACAAGTGAAATTTTTTCGAATGATTCGTCTGTAAGGAAGGACGGGCGAAGTCAGATCATACCCTGAATAAAAAGAAATAATGGAAGCAGGAAGCTCAAACCCTACGCATTCGGATCCGACACACGCATCGAATGAGCTGGTACTCACCAAGGACGGTAGTCATACGCTCTACTCGGCCCGCTTCAACCAGTGGTATCATTCCCTGCACGGAGCTTTTGATGAATCGAAACGTATCTTTCTGGAATTAGGGCTGGATTATTTACTGGAATCGGGAAAGCAGGAAATCCGGATTCTGGAAATGGGATTTGGTACGGGCTTCAACGCTCTCCTGACCTTACTTAAGGCCGGGCAGTCACCCGTTGCCGTACATTATACCAGCCTGGAAGCATATCCCGTTCCGCCCGAAGCGTATCGGCAACTCAATTACGACGAGTTTATGCACGCATCAGTTTTACAATCGCTGCACGAGGCGGCCTGGGACACGGACGTACGCCTGTCGCCCACCTTCACCCTGCGTAAAGTTCACGCCACTCTTCAGGATTTTCTGGCGAATGAAACCCTCGGCGAGCCGTACGATCTGGTCTATTACGACGCCTTTGCTCCCAGCTCACAGCCAGAACTCTGGACTACTGAAGTTTTTTCCGGAATCGGCCGCCATTTGCAGGTGGGTAGCCTATTGACTACCTATTGCTCCAAAAGCGTTGTACGGAGGGCCTTACAAGCGGCTGGTTTTCGCGTCGAAAAACATCCCGGACCGCAGGGCAAGCGGGAGGTAGTACGAGCTGTTTGGGAACCTGAACGTTCAAATGAATCCTAAAACTGACATTTTTAAGTCGATTTAGGACATTTTGTCATTAATATATTGTAGCATTTATTCTAAATAAGACATTTTGTCATTAAATTTTTAATTTTTGAGTTTGGTATAGCTGTTTTAATATTAGAGTCGTCCGACAATCAATGAGTCGGTTGAACATCGAAAACAATAAAAAACGTTATAGCCATGTCACTCGTGAAATTTCATCAACCTGCATTCCCTTCTTTAGTAAATCGTTTCTTTAATGATGACTTCTTTCAATCGTACAACCAGGTAGCGGGCAAGAATGAGTTCCACAATTTGCCTGCTGTCAATGTCAAAGAAAGCGAAGGAAACTTCCAGCTTGAACTGGCTGCCCCTGGTTTGAAAAAAGAAGACTTTAAAGTAAGCGTACACGAAAATCGCCTGGTCATTTCAGTCAAGAAAGAGAGCCAGAACGAAGAGAAAGCCGAAAAATACAGCCGGAAAGAATTCAGCTACAGCAGTTTCCAACGGGCCTTTGTATTACCCAAAACCGTAGATGGCGAGAAAATCGAAGCCAGCTATACCGACGGAATCCTGTACCTGACGCTCCCGAAAAAAGAAGAAGCAAAAGCACAGCCTCGTGAAATTTCCATTGCCTAATCTTATCTAGTGCGGTTGGTTCGTGCGGAGGAAAGCAGGGAGAACACTAGCGTTCTCCCTGCTTTCTTAACATTCAGCCCGCTCATTTCCCTATTATCACAATCTGTTGTTAAAAAACCTTAATCCCTTTATTTTCGCAACAGATTCTCTCTAAACCGCGTTAAGGTTAGCAAGTCTAAGAACTTAACTAGAACAACTTTTCGCTGATTCGATTTTGGAGCACTTTTTTACGTAAACTAGTAATGAATTTCCCTCTCCAAACAACGTTTAACAGCTATGAATAACAGCAATTGGAAATCTTTAGCCCTGGTCGGGGTATTGAGTAGCGGAATTACCCTGGGTGGAGCTCACCTCTTGGGATTAGGCTCTCAACGGGATGTGGTACTGACTGAAGCCAACGCTTCAGGAGCGGGTGCGAAGTTCACCACGAACATGGCCGGTATTCCCGGCGATTTCGTAGCGGCTGCCGATAAATCGACGCCGGCGGTGGTACACATCAAATCAAAAGTCGTACGTCAGGTGAGTCAGCGGCAGATGCCCAGCATCTTCGACTTCTTTGGCGATGAAGACTTCGGTGGTGGCCGTCGTCAGCCTCAACGTCAGGAAGGCATGGCCTCAGGTTCGGGTGTGATTATCAGCCCCGATGGATATATTGTTACGAACAACCACGTCGTAGCCGACGCTTCCGAGCTGGAAGTGGTACTGAGCGACAAACGGAAGTTTAAAGCAAAACTCGTAGGTACGGACCCTAACACGGATATTGCCGTGATTCAGTTGCAGGGCGAAAAGCTACCCGCGAATTTACCGTATCTGCCCTTTGCGAACTCGGATGATATTAAAGTAGGTGAATGGGTACTGGCCGTAGGTAACCCTTTTGATCTGGAATCAACGGTTACGGCAGGTATTGTGAGTGCGAAAGGCCGTTCCATTGGCATCCTGGGTGATCGTGAGAAAGCTCAGAGCCCGATTGAAGCCTTCATCCAAACGGATGCGGCCGTAAACCCCGGTAACTCGGGTGGTGCTCTGGTCAATTCCAGAGGCGACCTGATCGGTATTAATACGGCCATTGCCGGTGGTCAGACGGGTACGTACGTCGGTTATTCGTTTGCTGTACCTTCTAACCTGGTGAAGAAAGTAGCCAGTGATTTGCTGAAGTACGGTAACGTTCAACGCGGTTACCTGGGTATTTCGCAAATGCAGGTAGTGGATGACAAGCTGGCCAGCCAGAAAGATCTGAAAGCTACTTCCGGTATTTACTTCGGTAGCTTCGGTGAAAACCCGAACGCCAGTGCTGCGAAAGCGGCTGGTCTGAAAATCGGTGACGTCATTGTGAAAGTAGACGGTAAAGACGTCAACGACCTGCCTCGTCTGGTAGAACTGGTCGGTGCTCAGCATAAACCCGGTGACGTGGTCGTAGTAACCGTAAATCGCGATGGTCAACTGAAAGACTTCAACGTTACGCTGAAAAACATGGACGGTAGCACGGGTATCGTGAAATCGCCGGTTTCTTCACTCGTACAGGTTGAGTCTGTAGGTGCCAAACTCGACAACGTCACAAACAACGAGAAATCGAAATTCCGCATTAACGGTGGAGCCAAAGTGGTGGAAGTACTGCCCGATGGCTGGATGGAATACCAGGAAGTTCCGGTAGGCTTTATCATTACCAAAATTGATGATACGGTTATCAAAGATGCCAAACAAGCGGGTGACCTGCTGGCGAATCGTCGGGGTCGCGTGCGGATCATTGGTATCGATCCTTCAAGCGGACAACAATATCGTCTGGAAGGTACCTTACGTTAATTCTTCGTATAAATACAAAAATCCCCGTCAGTTGGCGGGGATTTTTTGTATTTATGCGTCTGCAATTGGGTAAAAACGGGAAGCGTTCTTGCTGATGCTTCCGTTTGATTTTACTTTTAAAAGAACTATTCGCGATAGCCTTATGCCGAAGTTAGACGTGACCGCAGTTGAAACATACGCTAAAGCGTATGCCGCACAACTTTGCAATGAACAGTACGCTCAGCAAAATCGAATCAACGGCGATGCCCTGCTCCGTTTCAGTCCGGTATCCCAGGTTAACCTTTTTGTCATTCGAGACCTCTACGATGCCTGGAAAGAAACGGCTACTGCCTTTCGTAGCCCGTATTTCAACTTTGAAAGTACCGAAGTCAAAACGGCTCTGCAAAGCTTTCTTAATACGGTATCGCAGCACATTTCCGTCGAACGCAAGGATCTGGAAGCCCTGGTAGCGAAAGCTACGCACGAAAGTCTGGAACTATTACTGGCCCCCAAGGAGTATTTTCAGGGCTGGTTACGCGAACTTCCGGATTATAAGCTTACGGCTGATCAACTAAAAGCCTTTAAGAAGTACAATCGCATTCATACGGGCATTGCCGGTGGTCTGGCCGAACGTCTGGGCACGGAATCCGCGGCCAGTACCACCCAGGCAATTTTGTGGCTGGATTCGCTTCTGAATGAATCGAGCCGTCTGGATGCCACGCCAACTATCCTGGATCAGTTTGCGAAAACCCTACCCCTGGATGAATCTACGCTGTACGTAAAAGAGGCTTCTGCTAATTTTTTCGAACAGGTAGCTCCGGGTATGGCGGGATCTTCCCCCTCGAAGGAAGAAGGATACGCAGGATCATCTCTGGTAAGTCGGGCGGAATCTTCCGGACCGGAACCCATGGCTTCGACGATTCCCAGCCCTTCGGTACCCGCTCCGGATTACGCCGTTATTCCTACCGCACCTCCCGTTACCGTTGCGGAAGATGTGACGGCGAGTGTCAATGATCCGTTTGCCATGCAACCGACGAACCTCAACGAAAAATTTCGGCAGAATTCCTCCGCCGCCGAGGAAACCGTAAGCAGTCAGTTTCAGCATAAACCAATTGCCAGCTTACATAGCTTCATTTCACTCAACCATAAGTTCATTTTCATCAATCAGCTTTTCCAGGGCGACGCCGCGGCGTACCATCAGGCCGTAGATGAACTCGAAAAATGCCAGAGCTTTGACCAGGCCAAAGATTTGATGAACCGGGTTTATTCAACCCAGTATAAGTGGCGGGATGTCGCCGATGAGGCCGACGACTTCTACGAAATTGTGAAGAGACGTTTCCAAGGATAAAAAGAAACCCCGGCTTCTGACAAGCCGGGGTTTTACTTGTAAGCGTATTTCTTCACTAGTTAGCCGAAAGAATTTCAAGTTCAAACAGCAAAGGAGCATACGGTTGAATCGTATACGCGTTTTGAGCTTCATTCAGTCGTCCTCTGGTTCCATAGCCTAACGAAGAAGGCATAATAACAATCGCTTTTCCGCCTACCTTCATTTTCTGAAGGGCCTGGTTAAACCCAGGAATGGTTGTAGATACCCCTACCGTAAACGTTACGCCTGCAGTGGGACTCTCATCAAATTTGGTTCCGTTCAACAATTGTCCCCGGTAACGTACCGTTGCTGATTTTCCATTCGTTAACTGGGCCCCGGTTCCCTCGGTGATATTGATGTACCGCAGTCCTTCGGAGGTAGTTTCCGTCAGCTTCAATTGCTTGCTCGTAATATATTCTTCAATTTGTTCGGCTTCATTCAACACCCGTACCATTTTGATGTCGTACCGAACCGCTGAATACGCGGGCAGAATCACTTTTCCGGTAGAATCAGCGTACTGCTGACTTCCATAGGCCCGGGAGTGCGGACTCAATACGATATTGGATCCTCCAATGCCAATCATGGAAAGTCCTTCCAGTAACGCTCCGTTGTCCCCGCTGAAATTGAGGCCCCAGGTACCTGTAGCCAGCCTTGTCTTAAACGTAGAATCAATGATCTGATTATTCAGCTGCGTGAGGTAAAAGTTATACCGCACCTGCTCTCCTACCTGTGGTTTACGGCTACTGGTCGTTCCGCCCACTTGGTAATAAATACCAGAGGGTGATTTCGTAGCACTTAACCCATTAGAAGCGATATAAGCTTGAATTTGTTTGTCATTTTCTTCGGCCTTTTCTTGATAATCATCATTAAGACCTTTGCACCCGGTCAATAGAGCGGCACCGGCCAGTACAAGAGGAAGATACAGTTTCATTGTAACGATAATTTTTTGTTAGGAAACGATGAAAGACACCAAAGAGGTGCCTTTCCGTTGGAATAAATCCAAGTAAATTTTCAAAAAAATCAAAAAAGCGGCTTATACCGGTAATTTTCCTTTTTTGACATCAATAAGCTCTACTTCAAAGACTAATACTGAATTAGGAGGGATAGCTCCGGGAGAACCCTGCTCGCCGTATCCTAAGGCCGAAGGAATCATAATTACTCCTTTTTCGCCTTTTTTCATGGTTTGAACCGCTTCATCAAAACCGGGAATCATTTGTCCGATACCCACGGGGAAGGACAGGCCTTCTTTGTGGTTTTCGTCGAAAATCTTTCCGCTCAGAAGTTTTCCAGCGTAGAATACTTTCACCGTATCTCCTTTGGCAGGAGCGGGGCCCGTACCCGGCTGCGTAGTAGCGTACTGTACCCCTGAAGGTAAGGTTACGGCGTTTTTCAGGTTATTTTTAGCGATGTACGCGGAGATATCACCCGCTTCTTTCTTCGGACGAGCGGTACGTTCGGTTTCAGCCCGTTTCTGGAAAGCTTCCTGCGTTTCAATTTTCAGGAGTTTTACCTGGAATTTAAAATCCGTACCTGCTTTAGCAAACGGAGGTAACTGGGTGGCTCCAGGGCCACGGAACAAAGAATCTACGCTAATGTAAAAAGTAGCACTGTCACCAGCCGCCAGCATTTTCATTCCGTCTTCGAAGCTTCCTTTGTACGGACCTTTCTGAGCCAGCATGACCAGGGGTTGGCCTTCCTTCTGCGAATCCCGCAGTACGGAATCACCTGGCGTTTTCACGACCATATGGAACGTTAGTACCTCTCCGTCTTTGGCTACTTTCCCTTTTTCATCGTGTTCGTGAAACTGGTACTTTACTCCATTTTCCGCAACACTAACCTTAAACTGATTACAGGACCACAGCGTGGCAGCAGCCAAAACCGGCAGTACCCATCGTTTTTTTTGCATGAGAATTGATTCTATTTCAGAGTTTAATTACAAAAGTACAGAATGCTTGGAAGCTTAGGCTTCATCCAATTGGTCTTTAATTTCCGGCAAGAGCGAAATCAGCCGCGTGACGGCCTCATCGAGTGATTCCTGCGTACGACCACCCGCTGCATTGCGGTGTCCACCTCCACTGAAATGCTTCCGGGCAAACTCGTTGACGGCGACATCCCCCACTGAGCGGAAAGAAAGTTTGACTTCCCGATCACGTTCGATCAGCAGCACGGCCATCACAACATTTTCGATGGAGAGGATATAGTTTACAACCCCTTCCGTATCGCCGGTCTGCGAATTGAAGCGTTTCAGTTCTTCGGCCGTCAGAGCCACGTAAGCCGCCCGGTAGGCAGGCAGCACATTCAATTTCTGGGAGAGTACATACCCCAGGAATTGCATGCGTCCCAATGAATTATTATCAAAAATAAGCCGGTGGATCCGGTTGGTATTCACGCCCAGTTCAATCAGGTCGGCCGCCATGCGGTGTACGGCCGGATTGGTACTGGGGTGACGGAACGAGCCCGTATCCGTCATCAGACCCGCGTACAGACATTCGCCAATGGCTACATCGAGTAGTTCTTTACCGTCCAGTTCATTAATAAGCTGGTAGATGAGCTGAGCGGTAGCCGCTGCCGAGGGCTCAGAAATGACAATCGAAGCGAAATCTTCGGGGTGATGGTGGTGATCAATCATCACCTTGGGCAGGGGCGAATTCCGAATGATGGCCTCCAGGTCGTGCAGACGGGCCAGAGCATTAAAATCCAGACAGAAGATGACGTCAGCCGCGGCAACGGTCTGAGCGGCCAGAGCTACGGTTCGCTGGCTAAACTCAATGACGTCTTCGTTGCCCGGCATCCAGGCCAGGAAACGAGGAGCTTCGGATGGCGTAATAACCCGGACGGTATGTCCTTTTTGCGTAAGTAACCAGCCCAGCCCAGCGAAGACCCTAAAGCATCAGCATCTGGATTGTAATGAGTAGTGATTACTACCCGTTGCGGCGTTTCAACCAGCCTTTTCAAGGCCTCTAACGCGTGTGGATTCAGACTCAAATCGCTCATTTTTTCTTAGTAATCCTACTGCGGCACAGGGATTATGTGACTTTTCTGGGTTAATGCAACGCCTCTGTTCGCTCCCGTCTTTAATCCACTCCCCTCAGTTAAATCCCTAAACATTTGAAATTCAGAAATTTACCAACGAATAAATTCAAGGATAATTTTTTACGAGCGGGCAAAGTTATTGAAAAACAGAGCAAAAACCTTTGCATTTGTCTTCGGCTTGTCCTTTCGGTAAAAATGTATCCCTAAATTGCGGGCAGAATTTCGATAAAATACAGGTTTTGTTGATTCATGTATTCTGACTTATTGCTGGACATCAGTAGATTAGTCCATTCATCCCAATCTAAATTCTTTAACTTTTAACGAATCTATGGCAAGCAATCGCACATTTACGATGATTAAACCGGATGCCACCGCAGACGGCCATACAGGAGCGATCATCAAACTCATTGAAGAGGCTGGCTTCCGCGTTGTAGCACTGAAAAAAACGCTGTTAACTCAGCAACGTGCCGGTGAATTTTACGCTGTTCACGCTGAACGCCCCTTCTATAAGGACCTTTGTGCCTACATGTCTTCGGGCCCCATCGTGCCGATGATTCTGGAGAAAGAAAATGCGGTAGCTGATTTTCGGAAGTTGATTGGAGCAACGAATCCGGCGAATGCCGAAGAGGGAACCATTCGGAAGCTGTTTGCCAAATCAATGGAAGCCAACGCTATCCACGGTTCTGATTCGGATGAAAACGCGGCCATCGAATCTAACTTCTTCTTCGCAACCACGGAGCAGTATTAATAGAAGCCCTCAACAAAAAGAGGTTTGAAAGTTATTTTCAAACCTCTTTTGCTTTAGTAGTCAGACCTAACCCATTTCCCATGAACGAATTTGCCCTCTACCTTCAGCTCGGTTACGAGCATATTACTGATCCTAACGGTTACGACCACATCATTTTCATTATCGCCTTATGTGCCATCTACCGGCTCCGCGACTGGCGACGCGTGCTGATTCTGGTAACGGCCTTCACGCTCGGGCATAGCATTACTCTGGCTCTGGCTACGCTTCAATATATTCAATACCGTACGGATGTCATTGAGTTTCTGATTCCGGTAACGATTCTTTTCACGGCCATCACCAATCTATTTCAGAAGAGTCGTACGGATAGTATCCTGACGCCTGATCCCCCCGTCAATGCGACACCCCGTTATTTGATGGCTCTGTTTTTCGGTCTCATCCACGGGATGGGCTTTTCCAACTTTCTACGCAGTTTACTGGGAAAAGAAGCATCGATTGTCAAACCACTACTAGCCTTTAATCTGGGACTGGAACTGGGTCAATTACTGATCGTCCTCATTATTTTAACCATCGCGTGGGTACTCATTGACCTATTCCGGGTAAAGAAACACGACTGGAAACTCGTAGTATCAGGTGCTGTAGCGGGTATTGCGATTATTCTAATCAAAGAATCGGACTATTGGAAAGAACTAATGGGTTAGGAAATCATCAGTAATGAAATAGCCCATTGAAGGAATGCTCAATGGGCTATACTGCAAATTTTTGGTTAATGGCACGGTAGCGTAAATTAGTAGCCTTTATAGTTCAACACCGTTAGTACGGTCTTCCAAATGATCTTAAACTCTAACCCCACGGTCCAGTTTTTAATGTAGTACAAGTCGTACATCAGTTTATGGCGGGCATCTTTCGCTCCCGCTCCGTAAGGATACATAACCTGAGCGTAACCCGTAATGCCGGGTTTAATGATATGCCGGCTGGAATAATGCGGAATCACTCTTCGAAGCTATCCGTAAAGATCCGCCGTTCGGGCCTTGGACCTACTAGTGAAATTTCACCGCGAAAAACGCTTAGTAACTGGGGTAGTTCATCGATACGGGTAGCTCGCATAAAAGCACCGTACCTGAATACACGTTTGTCCTTTTTGCTGGAAAACTGGGCCCCAGCCACTTCAGCGTCTAAACGCATCGAACGGAATTTGACGCAGTAGAACTCTTGCTGATTGAGGCCTACCCGACTTTGTCGATAGAAAATGGGCCCGGGTGACTCCTGAATAATTCGAATTCGGCTTAGTAGCCATAAAGGGCTAGAAAAGGCTAAGAGTACAGAGGATACCGAAAAGTCGATAACGGTTTTACTTAAGTTTTGAAAGTAATTTCTGGTTCGTAGAGAAGTTAGAAGTGGATTCGACTCCGTATATGATTCAGGCACATACACTTTCTTCAGATACTTTTCACAGAAATCATAAACTGTAATAATTTTAATATTCTTGTTAGTACTGGCAGCAATCTCGTAGATGATTCGGTACCGCTCATCGTATTCAGGATTAGCTACGAGATGAATGTCCGTATAGCTTTCGAAAACCGTAGCCAAAGCTTCCCGAACCAGATAGGTCTCATCGATCATCCGGGGAACCAGAATTACCTCGCGATACTTAGCCAATAAAACCTTTAGATCATGCTTTTGAAGAAAGTAGTCATAACCCGTAAACAAAATGATTTGCCTACTGACTGTTTTCTTACTTTTTAACCGATGAATATATTGCTGGCAGGTTGGATATAAAGGTGTATTCATAAATACAGTAAATTTCGGCCATGAAAGATGAATTAACCTAAAATGTATAATAATTCTGAGCAGGCGAAATCTAGGCGTGTAGAATGCACAGGCTAATCTAGCTTACAGACACAATAATTGCAAAGCCTTCATTAACATTTCTTAAAAAATTAATCATGAGTGGAACTCAAAATCAGATAAATACAAGTCTTTATGAACACTTTCCTGATAAAATACAAATAGCAGTCATTGGGTTAGGGTACGTAGGGTTACCATTAGCGGTAATCTTAGGTCAAAAATACTCAACCATCGGATTTGACATTGATTATCAACGAATTACAGAACTACAGAACTATACGGATTCCACCCATGAATTAACAGAACCAGAATTAAGGGAGGCAACTAATTTGGTATTTACCAGTAACGCTGAACATATCCAATCTGCTACGATATACATCGTGGCCGTTCCTACGCCTATCGATAGATTCAAGCGTCCTGACTTATCTTACTTATTAGCTGCCAGCCATACAATTGGACGAATATTAAAGAAGGGAGATATTGTCATTTATGAGTCAACGGTTTATCCAGGATGTACGGAGGGGGATTGCGTACCCGTATTGGTAAAAGAAAGTGGACTGATTTACAATCAGGATTTCTTCTGCGGCTACTCTCCCGAGCGAATTAACCCGGGTGATCGTAGTAGACCCATCACCTCCATAAAAAAAGTCACTTCGGGATCAACCCCTGAAATAGCTGAAGTAGTGGATCAGTTGTACAAAAGCGTGATTACTGCAGGTACGTTTAAAGCCACGTCCATTAAAGTGGCGGAAGCGAGTAAAGCTATCGAAAATGCTCAGCGAGATGTCAACATTTCATTTATGAACGAGCTCGCACTACTATTCGATCGATTGGACATAGATACCCAAGATGTGCTGGATGCTGCTTCGACGAAGTGGAACTTCCTGAATTTCCGCCCTGGACTAGTAGGTGGACACTGCATCAGTGTCGACCCTTACTATCTCCTACATAAAGCTGAAAGTGTAGGCTATTACCCTCAGGTGCTACTGTCTGGGCGACGCATCAATGATCAGATGGGTGTATATATAGCTAACAAGGTAGTTAAGTTAATGATAAAAAAAGGACACCGAATTGAAGGGAGTCGAGTATTAGTATTAGGTATTACTTATAAAGAAAATTGTTCAGATATAAGGAATAGTAAGGTGGTGGATCTTATCAAAGAATTGGAAGAATATGGAATTACTGTAGATGTATGGGACCCTTGGGCCTCTGCGGAACAAGTTAAAGAAAAATTCAATCTAACTCTTCAGCAACCCTCTAATAGATATGAAGGCATTGTCTTAGCAGTAGCTCACGACTCTTTTCTAAATACGGATATAGAGTCTCTTAAGCTTGATGATTGTGTTATTTACGACGTCAATGGATTACTCGAAAAGGCAAAACATACGAGCCGAATGTAATATAAAATAATTTATATTTAAAGATATGGCATTATTTCTCAAATATACAATAATAATTTTATTTTACATAAATGGAATGTTACATGATAATATTAATAATCATAGTAACGAAAATGAATATAAAATCCCCAAACATAAAAATTTTAAATATCCATTAATAAAATTAGATAGTAATAAAGGCGATTCTGTAGATATAAAATTACTAGGTGCTTATGGAGACAATATACATGATGATACAGAAATCCTTCAACTAGCTTTAAATAACTATAAAAAAGTATTTTTACCACGCGGCACTTACTTATTTTCAAAAGTATTAAAAATTAACAGTAATACATTAGTTATAGGAGAAGGAGATGAGACTATTTTAAAAGCCGTTAATAAAGAAATACATTTAGAGGTAAAAAATACAAATAATATTCTACTCACAAATTTTAAAATATATGGCAATGGCTTGATAGATACGAAGGGAGTAGTAATAAGCAGCTCACAAAATATACATATAAAAAAAATTTGGGCTGATAAAATGGGACTACAAAATATTTACTCCGATCCCATAAATGACCAAAAAGGAGGGTTTGGATTTTTAATATATTCTGAGGTTAACTCAAGCAGTAGTAAAAATATTAACATTACACATTGCAAAGCATCTAATATTGGAGGAGGAGGAAACATGCGTGGGGATGGATTCATAATAAGTAATAACGACACAAGTGGCAAAAGTAACATAAGTAACATTTCTTTAACACATTGCAGTGCCGAATATTGTGGAAGACATCTTTTTGCAGTGTCTACAACGAATAAGGCTTATGTTCCTCAACACATAACAATTAACAACTGTAGTGGAAAAGAAGCAGCATTGTGTGGATTTGATTTTGAAGCAGGTTGTGACATTTTACTAAGCAATACAATCTTTAAGGATTGCGGAAATAATTCGAAATATTACGATGTATCTAGAACCTATGGAGCCGACTACAGATTACGAGCAGGCATCGCTACAACCATAGGGGGAGGCAAGTTCAACGTTAGCAATGTTAAACTGATTAATTGTTATTACGGTATAACACGTACTGATCATTATTCTAAATTCGACAAAATTATCATAAAAAATTCTACCGTTAGCGACTTTAAAAACGTGCTAGCAAGGATTGGAAAAAATCTTGAAATATCAAACAGCGAATTTTATAATAGTAACGAAAGTATATTTATGTATGATTTCGAAAAGCAAAATATCAAATTTTACAATTGCAGCTTTTATGGAAAAGTAATACTAAGTCAAATTAAAAATTGCACATTCGTAAAATGCATTTTCAATAAAGGAATTACTTTTACAAATGGAAAAAGCAAAGACATTAATTTGACAAATTGCACTTTTAATGACTTTACGGGAAATGCCTTTAATTTCGGTTTCATTGAACTAGAGAAAAATAACGAAACTATGGTTGAAAATCTAAGAGTTGATAGATGTCAATTTTTAGGGAAAGGAAACTTAAACTACGGGATATATATCAAATATAAACAAGCTGAAAATGTCCAAATAATAAAATGTTATTTCGAAAATATTAACAAGGCAGAATTAAAGGAAGAATCCACTAACGGGTGGAATGGATTCGCAATACTAAAAGAAAACAAAATTGTAAACAATAAAAAAAATTAATCAAAAAATTTTAGTAGTATAGACAATAATATAATATTTGAAAATCAAATTAACTTATTGTATACGTCTATATATTTAGCTAACATTTTATCAATAGAGAATTTTGACTCAAGAATGAGATGATTCGAGGAAGCAAATCGATATCTTATCTCAGGAGAGCTGATTAATAAAGCTAAGGCCTCTGCTAGTTCAAATTCAGATGATTTCTGAACTAACAATCCATTAACATTATTTTCTATCTGCTCTGGTATACCATCCGTATTAGTAGCAATAATAGGTAGGTTTGCATTCATAGCTTCTAAAATACTCAAAGGCAACCCTTCATATTTAGTAGATAATATAAATACATCATATAAAGGTAAGATACCTTGTATGTCATTAACCGCTCCCATAAAGTTTACCTTATGGTTTATTTCCAAATCTAGAGTATTCCTTTTACAGAAATCTAGAGTTTCTCCATCCCCATAAAGGTCCAAACTAAATTTCAATTCTTTAATAATCTTTATTGCTTTTAAAAGAGTTATATGGTCCTTTTGGTTTGAAAACCTTGCAACCATAACTAATCGCACCAGAGAAGCATTATCATGCATTTTTATATGTACATTATCTTTTATCTTGATACCATTATAAATAAGAGTATAATTATTACGATCTATTAGTTTAAATCTACGGCCCAACTCAAAATCAGATTTACATATTGTGACTACGTGGCATGGGAAAAATTTCAAAAATGTTTCAACTAAAATACCAAAGAAAGATTTTAAAACACCTACCCCATTTGTAAAACACCAACCGTGCACAGTCAAAACGCAAGAAACTCCTACCAATGCTGAAGTAATTCGCCCTAACCAACCAGCCTTTGTACTATGTAAATGAACTAGGCTAGGCTTTACAGTCTTTATAATATTTTTAAGTTGATAAATACATAAAATATCATTGAAAATATTAAATGAGTTAGATAAGCGTGGAAGTATACTAAAAGATATGTTTAAAGCTTGTAATTGCTCAGTCAGATATCCTTGCCCTCCTACTACTACATGAACATCGTAAAAGTGATTCTCATGTTTTTTCAAATAATCAACTATATGCAATAATAAATTCTGAGCTCCTCCAATATCAGATTTAGTAATTATAAATAGTATTCTTTTCATATATTATCTAATTCATAAACTGCCTCAATAAAAGAATCCGCATAGGTCATTGTATATCCCCAATTTTCTGAAGCATTATGAGCAATTAATTTAAATTGTTCTTGAGATTGTAGAACTTCTAAAGATTTATTCACAAAATCATCCCAATCATTCTGACTAGGACCTAACAAATGTATAGCCGAATATTTATCCTTACTATAATATTTAATTTCACCAACTGGCGTAACAAAACAGACCAAACCTGACATCATTGCTTCAATAACACTAAGTGACATTCCTTCCCATTCACTTAATTGAATATAACAATCATAATTGTAATATAAGTTCTTAACTAAATCTGGAGCGATACTACCACAATAATTTACATGTTCTGAAATATTCATTTCATGTAAATTACCTTGATATTCTTGCCAAATATTTTCATAATCCGGACCATAAACGTCTAATCTTATATTTATACCTAAGTCATAAATTGACTTTATAAATTTAAAAATCAAATCCAATCGTTTCACTGACGTAATACGGCCAATAAACAAAAATCTATAAACTAAATTTTCAACTACTAAAAAACCAGGTTTAGGTTCCAACTTTTCTCTTATAAAAGATATAATCCGCTTCCTTGAAACAAATAATAGAGACTCAGTTGTCGCTCGAGAATCTGTCCAGACTATTTCGTATGTAAACCGGATTAAATACCTACTTAAGGAATCAAGTATATGAAAAGACCGTGTCGAGTGTATAAATGGAATATGCTTAAAATTTATCCTAAGTATTTTAAGAAAGATAGCAATATAGTGAGACTTCCACAAGGACGTGATAATATACTGTGGTTTTGTTTTATTTACAACCGCTAAAATATTACCTAAAGACTTAAAAATGTGTTTAGTATTTAATTCATAAGAAATGATCGTATTTTTTGCATTTTCAGTCAATCTGGCAGTAACGCTGTCCTCAATCTTACCTAAACAAATCACTAGTAAATCGAATTCACTAGCTATAGAATCAATTCCAGACAGTAGAGCTGTCTCCACTCCACCAATCTTTAAATCATGAATAATATATACTATTGATTTTTTTTACTGGTAGATTTTGTTTTGCTTGACATATACAAAAAAATTCAAAGCCAACATTACCCACAACCAAGGATAATAATAATTAGCAATAAATAGAAAATGGATAAGAGCACAAATGTGGGCACATACAAAAATTAATTTAAGGAGATTATCTTTTATCTTAAATGCATATTTTAAAGAAATAAGAATAAATATTATAAAAACAATAGATCCCGCAAGCCCTATTTCTAACAAAAATGTTAAATATAATACTACCATGCCTTGACTCCATAACTTAAGAGTATCGTAAGCAGCAGGGCCATTTCCAACTATCTGTTGTAATACTTTAGATTGTTCAAAAGCCTTTAGCCCCTCTTCTAACCTAAAATTACGGTCATTAGCCGAACCTGAATTGAAAGCTTTTTCAAAAAATATAGTATAAAATATATCGTAAATTAAACTACCAACATATATAGCTACAAAAATCAGTAGTGATATCGATACAAAAAATATAATTATCTTTCTTATATTAATCACTATATAATAATTATTACTTATGAATTTAAAAATGTTTTTCATAAAGTATATAAATAGTAATATTAATACTATACCATATCCGCCTGAACTAAATGTCAGTAAAAAACATAAAACTGAAGTAATAGTAAGAGTAACGCAAAGACGTTTATTATGACGAAATCCGTAAATGCCAATAGGTGCTAGTAATTCAAGATAGTAAGCTAAATGCCCTGACTCTTCTACTAAAGACCTAATTCGAATAAAGGAAGCTAATATGGTCGGATCGTATTCAGCTATTTCAGCACGAGGTATATATAAATCTACATTTACAAATAAAAAAGTTTTTAAGATAAATTCTAAGATCCCAAATATTGAACATATTAATACTCCCCAGCCGACTGACTTACACATATCTTGTAAATCATAAATGGAAAAATAGTTAATAAAAATATTTTTAAGGATAATATAGTTAAAGAAAACAACAAATGTGTAAGCGACATAATGATTGTAAGGCTTCAAACTAATAAAAGCAGATGAATTGATTAATAATGCAAAACTTACAATAAGCCAAAAAATAATTAACAACAAATCAATTTTGTAAATAATAATCTTAACATTAAAAAATACAAACCTAATCAAAAAAGCAAAATTAATAACAGATAATATAATTAGGGGAATAGTAATAATTTGCGTTATTGAAAATGCACTAGTAAAAGGCAAAATCATTAAATACAAATGGACTACTTTTTTTTCAAAAGTAATCCATTTGAAATTTTGTAGTAACTCCATAATATAAAAAAGTTTGTAATCCTAGAAAATAAATTAAAGTTATAATAACCATGTTTGTATAAAATCCTATCTCTTTCATCATCTAATTTGCCAGATGAAGTAATACTCTGACTATGTCTACGAAAAACGGTAATTGGTATCGATATATACACAACTTTTGTATATCTAATCAAGTTTAAGATATAATCGAAATCTGAAGCATATTTGTATTCTAAATTATACATTCCTACTTTCTTAAAAGCTTCTTTAGAAACTAGAAGTGTTGGATGAGGAACAAAAGTACCATGTTTGGAAAGTAACAGTTTTTTGAAACTCACTTGGAACGTTATTTTAGGATCAATTTTGCCATCCTCTTCTATATAAAGATTGCCATAAAAAGATGCTGTCCCTTTGATGTTTAATTTATTTATCTCCTTAACGGCTTCTGATATACTCTCACGTTTAAATAAATAATCGTCAGAATTCAATATCAGTATGAAGTCACCCTTAGCAATCTTAAGTCCTTTATTAATCGCATCATACATTGAACGATCTGGTTCTGATGTAAAATAATCAATTCGATTAACATACTTGTTGACTATATCAATAGTCATATCTGTCGATCCTCCATCTATAACTATATACTCAATCTTTTCATAGGTTTGTTCTAATACACTCTTTATAGTAGATTCAATATATTTATCCCCATTATAGACTACTGTTATAATAGTTACTATGTAGTTTTCCATCTATATGATAGTTAGATATTTTTCAATTGATTTAAAATACTTGAATTACGACTACTATATTTAATAATCCAAAAACTATAAATCATTAGAAAAACAGATGTAACAGCCAACCAGTCGTTTACAAAGTACATAATAGTAAAACCTATTCCTATACTACAAATAAAAGAAAGCAGTAGAAAAATATTTATATTTATTAAATCATAATTGCTCATTTTATTATGATAATGATAAATATGTATAATATAAAAAGAACCAACTAGTAAGGAAATACATTTAGCAATTATAATTCCATTCTCCATATATATATAACCTAACAGGTATCCTAACAGAACATTACTAACAGTCATTATAATATGAGAAACTAGAATTGTTTTCAACTTGCCTGTACCCATACTTGAGAAATAAGCAGGCACAGATAATATGTTAAAGTAATTACCTACACAAAGAATTATTAAGCTCGAAATGAATATTTTATTTATATAGCCAATCCAAATATAAGAGATAAAATAAGCTAATATAATAGTAAGTACAAATACATACGTAGATAATTCCATCATAAAGTTTAATACTTTAGTATATATTTGATTCACAGTAGAAGTAGATTTTTCATTTACTTTTGCTATTACGGGTATTAAAGCCTGGTTTGCTTGAGTGAGCATGTTTTTTATTTGGCTAATCAATCTATTTGCCATTTCATAAAATCCCAAAACTTCCAATCCAGCAAACTTAACAATAAACAAGTTTGTTATAGGTTCGAATAATAATACTAGAATTGATATTAGTTGTAGTTGTCCAGAAAATAAAATTATTTCCTTAAATATGGTTGTATCCCAACGCCAACTAATGTTGGTTATAGTAGGGCATACTATTTTCAATGCTACCACTAGTAACAAAAAATAAATTATTGATTGTATTAACTGAGCCATCGCTACGCCTATCAAATCATAAGATTTTATAAAGAAGTATGCACTTGCAATGTAAACTACTAAGCTTATACTATTGGCAATTAATTTTAAATGAGATTTTTCGTAGCCATCTATAAAAGAGGACAATACAGATGATATTGACATTATGAATAAAGTTGTCAAAGCATAGGGTAATATTTGATAAATTGTATCTAGAGCATTTATATCTACTAGATCGGCATAAATTTTATCAAAAAAAGCCATATAACTAGAGCTATGATGCCGTATAATACTGATAAACATATAAAGCTACTTGCTAATAATTTACCCAATAAATGTGCCTTCCCTGTTTCTAAATAGATTGGAACATATCTTGATATACCTACTTGTAATCCTGCATTAGCTATGTTTATAAACGATGTTGTTGTCATAGCTATGGTCCATATTCCAAGCTTTGAAATACCTAAAAAGTTTATAATGATTTTATAAATTATAAAATAGGCTAGACCGGCCATTGTGGTGCTGAGCACCGAAGAAAGTGAATTTATTATTAAACGTCTTTTATTAATCATTATCTATCATTCTTATAAATTTTGCAGGATTTCCCGCCCATATTTCATTTTCAGGAATTGACTTCGTAACTACTGACCCTGCTCCTATTACAGCATTTTCTCCAATAACAACCCCTTTCAAAATAGTTGAATGAGCACCTATGAAAGCACCTTTTTTTATCGTTACAGATTTTGATACAATTTTGCTTCTATCTTCTTTTTCGGATGTTCTATTCTTGCTATAGATATCGTGAAAATCTGTATCATAGATAACACAATTACCTCCAATTCTGACATTATCTTCAATGGTAATTTCTTTATAACATATTATAGCCGAGCTACTAATTCCTACATTATCTCCTATTTTAAGCTTTCCATTGTAAGCAACTATTAAAATTACTTTTTGTTGTCTTCCTATTATATTGTCATAATATCCGCTATTAAAATGAAATTTCTTACCAATATTTACCTTTCCCTTCAAACTTACATTTACATAAGGCACGCCCTTAGCTTTAAAGTCATAATTAAAATCAATGTTATTAACAAAGAATTTAACTATAGTAGCTATTTTACTTATCTTATAAGCTAGGGTTAAATAAATATGAAACAATACTTTATTTACATAAATAATTGCTAGTTTCATTTATTTAAGCAGTTTAGCTATAAGCAGCCCAAAAGTACATCCTATTACGCCTATCATAAAACCTATTAAAAAGCTAAATACTTTCTTAGGACTGCTCCTTACTAAGGGAACTTGTGGTGGGTCTAGTACTTTTAAAACAGGAGTTTCACTTTGCATTTTCAATTTTGCTTGTTCATATTGTTTTGAGACCTCTGAATATAGGTTTTGAGAAACTGTAACCTCTGCCTGAAGTTGATCCTCCTGCGAAGCACTAGCAGTAAAAAATGGATTTCTCGTCTTATCTCTAAACTCTCTTACTGTTCTACTAGCCTCTCTAAATCTTTTTTCTGCTTTATCCATCTGCCCTTTATAAAATTTCATTTGCTCTGCTTCTTTACCACTTCTATATTCTAACATATATTCTTTCAAATAATCTACTGAATACTGTGCTATCCAAGCTGCAACTAAGGGGTCTGGCATCTTAACTTTAACTGTAATCACTCCAGTTTTCCTATCTAATTCTGCCTGTATTCTTTCATTTACATTATTAACTAGTTCTTCTAGTTCTTTATCTATCAATATAATATCTGAAGGCAATGATTTTGCCACCTGATTATTTATCTTAATAGTATTATTTTCTCTCTTTTTAAATGATATTTTTGACAAAATACTTCCTATTGATTTTTCTTTTTTTGCTTTCAGCTGCAAAAAATCTTTTATTATATATTTAGTTGTATCTGTTGAGGTATAAACCTTAAGCTGTAATACATTCAATAAAAATGGCTTGCTTTCTAGTACACTTGGATACAAGTCTGGCCGTATTGCTTCAGCAACTTGCATATTGTCTAAGTTTATACCAGCCAAATCAGCCAATGCTCTAAATCCACCAAGGCTATTTTTGCTTTGCATTTCTGGTAGTATATCCACTCTAGATATATATTCCTCTGTTTGGGTAGAAGCATACAAGTACCCAATTAAACCTGTTATTAAACCTATACTTACTATTCTAAATACATATTTTTTCACAAAATGAATAATATCTAAAAATCCAACCGTGATAGAATTCTCCTTACTTTCATTCATATTCTTTAGAAAATTATCTCAGTAAAGCGGAGATGATTGTACCAGTTGCTATTAATAATGAACCTACCAGCGAGAACAAAGCTATACGTTCTGAGGGCTCCATTTTTCGATAATTTGCTTTATCTTCAATGGGTACATTGATAGTAGCTCCGGGCTCTATTTTTGGATAATGTTTGAAACCTAAAACGCGTTTGGTGGTGTTTATTCTACCATTCGCATATGTTACATATACTTTCTTTCGAATAGCCTCATCTGTATAACCGCCGGCTTGAGCAATATATTTTTCTAAAGAATTATCTTGGTAATTGACGGTAGCTGGGTTTAACACCCCTCCAGCAATTCGTACTAATTCGTCTTTTTGGGGGATTAATAAACGATCTTTATCTTCTAGTCTCAGATTGTCATTAGATTGGGGATTTTTCAAGATTTTTTCTAAATCTACTGCTACCAGTTCTCCTTGCCGGTAGAAGCGAGCTGCCTTTAGAAAAGCTTTGTCTTTTAAGCCGCCGGCTCGTTTAATGAGATCCACTAAACGTTCATCTTTCCGTTGGATCGCGTAATTACCTGGATAATTAACCTCCCCTACTATTTCTACTAACTTTTGTGCCTCGTAGGCTGGATCCGTTCTTACGTAAATTACATCATACGGCTGCAAAGTAAATACTTTTTCCTGCGAGGTAATTTTTAAATCTTTATCTATGGAGAGCGTGAATACCTGTATGTTCGCTTTTAATTTAGCGGTTGTATCCTCTTGTTTGATACGTCGGGATACTTCGATACGTGAAGACACGGCCCCTTCAGCAAATCCACCGGCTAACGTAACCAGATCGCTGAGCGTCATATTTTCGGTGTATTCAAAATTGCCGCCATTATTGACTGCCCCTCCAATACTTACCATGTATTTTTCCCGTAGCTCGTCAATTGATTTAATAGTTACAAAGTCCTGACGCTGTAGTTTAATGTCTTCCACTTCTCCTTTTAGTAATTTACCTAAGTCGACAGATATATTCTCAACGTCTAAGTTATCTTTTTCCCGGCGAATGAAAATACGATCCAGAAAGGCATCACCCCGAACCCCCTCGGCTTTTTGAACCAGTTGTTTCAGCGTACTGATTGACTCGTCTAATGCGTATTCACCAGGGCGGAATACGGCACCCGCGATTTGCACTCGGTTTTCATAACGATCCAGAATAGTACCCACGGTGAAGCGATCGCCATTTTGAGGAATAAACGAACCAAAGAAATCCTGCTGGATATTTAATATCTTTAGCTCCTTTGAGGTATTCCGACGTACTGTAATAGTGGCAGTATATGCCTGATCGGTAAAGCCGCCTGCAAATTGAAAAACATCTTTTAAGGTTTCTCCCTCTTTAATTTCAAAAATCAGCGGTCGACGTACTTCTCCACTTAATTCTACTCGTGCCTGATAATCCGGAAATACCAATACATCCTGGTCCCGCAAGCCCACGTTATCTTTTTCGTCGCCCTTGAGTAAAAAATCATAGAGGTCAATGGTACGCACCAGCTTATTATTGCGACGTAACTGAATTAAGCGAAAACTACCATTAGGCGTAGGCCCACCTGATTGATAAATAGCGTTAAATACTGTTGCAAGTGACGAAATCGTGTAACTCCCTGGGCGTACTACTTCTCCTGTAATGGTAACTTTTATACTACGCACATTGCCTAGGGTGACGTTAATACCTATACCCGGCATAGAGTATAGTTGCCGTAAACGAGTAGCAATCTTGGCTTTAGCTTCTTCAATGGTTAACCCATTGACTAGGATAGGCCCCGAATTTTCTATTCGAATGCTTCCTTCTGGACTTACTTTTAATTTATAAGATTGTACCGAACTACCGAAAATCTCGACATTCAACTCATCTTCAGGACCTAAGGAGTAATTTTTAGGAGTAGCAATGCGTAAGTTGGGCTCGAAAGAAAGGGTGGCATTCTGAAAGAAACTCGAACCAAAAACCTCCTTTGTTTGTGTTGGTGTTAAATTGTCTTCTGCTTCTGTTTTAGAGGTACTCTGTTGCTTCGAAACAACCGTTGGAGCTTTCTCAGCTACCTCTTCCGTTTGTTTACGGGCAGTCTCTGTTTCAGAAGATTGACTGGAAGCTGTTTTCGTTTGCCCAGCTTTAAGCTTGGCAATCCGATCCCGCATTTTGATTACATCCTGCTGCGTATATCCTCGCTGAAGAGCTAATTGTTCAATTTGAGCTTCACTTAAGCCACTAGCCTGAGCTTTCTGAATAAACTCTTGGATTTGAGCATCGGATAACTGCTCAACTTTTCCAGGAACCTGACTATAAACGGTTCCTGCACTAAGAAGAATAATACTTAGTACGAATGTATAAAAACTTCGCATTTATTAAGTTAGGTTGGCAATCGTTGGGGTTACGCTGGATAAACGCTTACAAAGTTAACAAATTGTATGTAATACTTATAAAAACTGCTTGAGTCGATGGATAAATTTACCGTAATGAAAGGACAAAGGAACGGGTAAACCATGAATTGTCCAAGCCTTCATGTTTAAACGATGCTGGTCTACAATATTTTTAACACTCCGATTGGATTCGCCTCCAATCCGCATGTGTACCAGGCAGTCATCGATCCATTTCGTGGGTAGCTGATGTACCCGCATGGCCCGAAAGCAAAGTTCGTAATCAGCTCCCAGACGAAAGTTCAGATCTAAGTACCCGACCCGATCATATAACGACCGTTTCGCAAAAAAAGTCGGATGGGGTGGCATTTCGCCGTATTCGAAGAAACGCTGGTCGTAGGGTCTCGATTTCCAGTCGCGAATTACTTTCGTCAACCCCCGATCCATGTATTTTAGATTTCCATATGCTGCTTCGATGGTCGGATGCTCTTCAAAAACGTTCATCACTTTTGACAATACGTTTGAATGAGCATACACATCATCCGAATTCAGAATTCCAATCACATCGCCCGTAGCTCGCTGTAATCCTTTATTCATCGCATCCCAAATTCCTTTGTCTGGTTCACTAACCACCTGAGCAATGCGATCCCGGTACGGATTGACTTTATCCAGCGTACCGTCCGTCGAAGCTCCATCAATAATGATGTACTCCAGATTAGGATAGTCTTGCGACAGTACAGACTGTATGGTATCTTCTATCGTTAAGGCCCCATTGTACACTACGGTGACAATGGAAATTTTTGGAAGCTGTGCCATGCGTAAGTGAGTTAACCGTCAGAAATTATTTATCCAACGGTTGCATCTCGTTTAAATAAATTTCAGTTTGCGGGCCGCAAAGGCACACATCCGTAACAGAATAAAGCCGTGTTTGAAGCGGGAAATGTTCGTATCTCCATAGGTCCGTTCCCGGTAACGAATGGGCACCTCTACTATTTTCAGATTTAACTTGAAGGCTCCGAAGATTAAATCAAAATCACCAAACGGGTCGAAATCACCGAAGAACTTGCGGTTGGCAATCAGCCGGTAGTAATCCGATCGGAAGATCACTTTCGTTCCGCATAACGTATCCTTGAATGGACGATCCAGCAGCCAGGAAAACAGCAGGCTAAAGAATTTGTTACCCAGCAGGTTCAGAAACCGCATGGCTTTCTTTTCCATCGGATACACCAATCGTGATCCGTTGACGAAATCACCTTTTCCCGAGGCAATGGCATCGTAGAATTTAGGCAAATCTTCGGGCGGCACGGTTAAATCGGCATCCAGAATCATTAGAATATCGCCCGTAGCCACGGCGAAACCGTTGCGTACGGCGTTGCCCTTTCCCTTTCCGTCCTGCTGCAGAATTTTAATATCGAACTGGTCTTTATACTGCTCGTGAATTCGCTGGATGGTTTGCCAGGTATCATCCGTAGAGTTTCCTTCCACAAAAATGATTTCCAGATGCTTTCCAAACCGGGGCATACGTAACAACGCATTTTCAATATTGCCGCTTTCATTGCGAGCCGGGATCACGATACTCGTTGAGAAGCGGTTTTGCCAGTCCTCTACTTCTACGGCGGGCTTGGCGAAACTGTACTGATTAATCGCCAGGTGCCGAATGAGCGGTAACTTGGCTACGTATTTATTCAGAAATGTTGAGATCAATGGAATGTATACCGGGCATAGCATCCGCATGCTGTTTCGGTATACGTCAAACCCGGCCAGATACAGCAGGTTATTAATGTCCATGCGAGAGAGCCAGTTCTGCCGGGGTGTTTTTCGCTTTACCCCCAGCCACTCCGCCATTCGCAGGAAAGGTTCCCAGACGAAATTGTAGTAATTAACAATGATCTTCGTACGCTCGTGGCATAAAGGCCGTAATTGCTCGAACAGAGCCTGAACATCGTCAATGTACCCAATCAGATTTGACAGGATGATCAAATCATATTGACGATCGAGCTGTAAATCGCGGGCGTTCATCACCTGAAACTCTACCTGTGGAAACTGCTGACGAGCCACAGTAATCATCCCCTCGCTAAAATCAATTCCCGTTTTGTATCGACCTCTGATTTGACCAATGAGCTCCCCCGTACCGCATCCTACTTCAAGGATGGAAAGCTCTTCGTGCGAGAAATAATCGCAGTACTGCGTGATTTCGTCCCAGTAGTAGTTCTTTTTGCGACGATACGCGGCCTGCGACGGAGCAATCCGTTCAAAATATTCCAGATGTTCAGTAGTGTCCAGCTGCGGAGAAACTTCGGAAATCGACATGAGCGAGTTAAGCAATAAAAACACGAAATAAGGATACGAATGCGGCCTACGCAAATTCGTACAAACTCCATTTTCAAGAAAAGAGGCAGGCCAAAACTGACCTGCCTCTTTTCCTATTCAATTCGCACGGAATGATTACGCATCCGCGAAAGCACCTTTGCTTTCCGCACGTTTGCGATCGTTCTCATTCAGGTGGATTTTACGCATCCGCATCGACTTCGGCGTAATTTCCAGGTATTCATCTTTCTGGATGTATTCCATCGAATCTTCCAGGGAGAAGTTTACTTTAGGAATAATCCGTACGCTGTCGTCGGAACCAGAAGCCCGCATGTTCGTCAGCTTCTTGGCTTCCTGAAGGTTTACTACAATATCATTGTTACGATTGTGCTCACCTACAACCATACCTTCGTAGATTTCTTCACCGGCGTCGATGAAGAAACGACCGCGATCCTGTAATTTATCGATCGTGTATGCCGTAGCTACACCCGTACCTTTAGAAATGATCGATCCGTTGATCCGACCTGGGATGGGGCCTTTGAAAGGCTCATACGCCCGGAAACGGTGCGTCATTACGGCTTCCCCGAAGGTGGCCGTCAGTACGTCCGAACGCAGACCGATCAGACCACGCGAAGGAATGTTGAACTCCAGGTGTTGCACGTCACCTTTCGGCTCCATGATCGTGAGTTCACCCTTGCGTTGCGTCGCCAGCTCAATTACTTTACCAGCTGTAGCTTCGGGGACGTCTACGACCATCAATTCGATGGGTTCGTGACGAACACCGTCAACGTCTTTATACAATACCTGGGGCTGACCTACCTGCAATTCGTAGCCTTCGCGACGCATCGTTTCGATCAGTACAGACAAGTGAAGAATACCCCGACCGAATACCAGGAAGCGGTCTTCGCTATCCGTGGGTTGTACGCGGAGAGCCAGGTTTTTCTCGATTTCCTTGTACAGACGATCGCGTAAGTGGCGAGACGTTACGAATTTACCTTCTTTACCGAAGAACGGCGAGTTGTTGATCGTAAACAACATACTCATCGTAGGCTCATCCACGGCGATACGCTCCAGGGGTTGCGGATTGTCAAAATCCGTCACGGTATCTCCAATTTCGAAATCTTCCAGACCCGTAATCGCACAGATATCTCCGGCAACTACTTCGGATACTTTCGCCCGGCCTAAGCCTTCGAATACCTGAAGTTCTTTGATCCGAACGCGTTTTACGCTGCCGTCGGACTTGCAAAGACCCATCGAAGCACCTTCTTTCAGCGTTCCCTGGAATACACGGCCAATGGCAATACGACCCGTAAACTGAGAGAAATCCAAAGACGTGATCTGCATTTGGGGAATACCTTCGGGCTGAGGAGCCGGGGGTACGCTTTCGATGATGGCATCGAGCAGCGGGCTGATGTCTTCCGTTTTATTGCGGTAATCGGTGCTCATCCAGCCACCTTTACCTGAACCGAACAGGGTTGGGAAGTCAAGCTGGTCTTCCGTCGCACCGAGGTTGAACATCAGGTCAAATACGTTTTCCTGAACTTCTTCGGGGCGGCAGTTTTCTTTATCAACTTTGTTTACAACCACGATTACTTTCAGACCCAGCGAGATCGCTTTGGAAAGTACGAAACGCGTCTGGGGCATGGGGCCTTCGAAGGCATCCACGAGCAGACATACGCCGTCGGCCATTTTCAATACACGTTCTACCTCACCACCAAAGTCGGCGTGGCCCGGTGTATCGATGATATTGATTTTAACGTCTTTGTAACGAACGGATACGTTCTTGGAAAGAATCGTGATTCCGCGTTCGCGTTCCAGATCGTTGTTATCCAGAATCAGATCGTTGAATTCCTGATTTTCGCGGAAGAGTTTGCTGTAGTGGATGATCTTATCCACCAGCGTGGTTTTGCCGTGGTCAACGTGGGCAATGATGGCAATGTTACGGATGCTTTGCATCGGAGAAGAAAGTTTTCTGATGTCGTTTGTCTGTTATCCGCTTTGTTTACCACCGGTGCTTGCAGCACCGCCTGTCGTCCCTCACTTCGAGTCACACAGAGCTAGCCTTACGGATAACCGCCAATGAAAATGCCCGCAAAATTATGAATTTTCTAACGAAAAAACACTATCTCGCTGAATAATAATTTATTAGGTTATCGTTACTTCTACATTAATCCTCGCCGGATTAGCCTTCTACAGGGTTCTAAAGCTAATTTTGGATATTTCCAAGAAGCCGTTTTTTTACGAAGTGCAAGTATTTACGCTACCGATAACAAAAAAAACTCCTGCATACGACCGTTTAATAGGTTGAATACAGGAGTGTTACAGAAGAGTAAAACTTAGTCGATAAACTTCACGGGACCATAGTTGGAAACGATCCGTACCGTGCAACCTCCCTTCCCTACTTTTCCCTTATAGGTTTTCGTATGTTTGGGTACATACCGTTGACGAGAGTCGTCGCTGCCATCGTCTTTGATCACAAAATTAATGGGCAGAGCACTCGGATAACCGAAGTTGGCGTACGTGACGGTTACATCAAAATCCAGGTCCTGATCTTCACGTACGGGCAACCGTAGCGTCGTATAGTTGGAACGAACATCCAGATTTTTAACGGTCCGTAGTAAGACTGGCAACTGGACGTTATCGGAGTAATTGATATTTAGCCGAGCCTGTTCTTTCAACTTCCCAATCTTTCCTTTGGAATACTGAATCGTTGCCTCCAGATCCCCTACTTCGTCCACGATCATGGTGCCGTAGTTATTGACCAATCGCAGACGATCCGCTTTATCGAGTTCCAACTTGGAGTACTGAATTTTCAAATTGCCTTCGTTAAGCTGGTGAATGATAGCCTTGCCATATTCTACCTGAATATCATTCTCGGTACTCATCAGGCGGTCGGCCGTAAAATCGCCGTATTGCGTATTCACCCGTAACGGAGCCGAAAAATCGGCTAGTGTGGCATTAGCAAAGCGGTTTTGCATATCCAGCGGCATGTACTTGGGCATGTGAATGGTATAGCTGATTTTCACCCCCCGCGATTTTGATTCGTCTGAACTACGTCCCCAGCTCTTCCAACTCCAACTACCCTTGGGCTCGTTGTACCGCGTTTCCAGACGAATGATATTTCCCGAACGGGATTCTTCAATTCCTACGGCATCTACAAAACGCTGGGCTTCATCATCATCATTGCCTAAACCGACGATAATGATTTCGGCCCGGACTTCATTTCGGTCCCAAAGGTTCACTTTCATTTCGCCGTGCTGATTGGAAACATACAGCCGATCACGCGTGGAAGCACTAAAGGATTTGACAATGGTACGTTTCCGTTCGGCAAGCGTACCCTGTTCGTGAGCCAGAGCTGGTACCACCCAAAGCAAGGCCAGGAACACACCGCTAAATAGTCTTTTCATGGCTAGGTTTGGATATACGGTTGATGATCTGTAGTTGACGATTTAAAATATCGAGCTGTAATTGCAGGTTCTGAATCATGGCTTCCACCAGCTCGGTCTGATTCGGAGTTTGAGGTAACTCTGACCGCAAATTCTGATAATCTTTATCGAGCTGCTCGATTTCGGAAGCAAACTCCCGGTATAATTGTGGATTAGACGTTTCGATAGCTTTAATTTCCGATCGTTTCGTTTCAATCAGCGAAGCGTAACGGAAGGCCATTTTTCCTTCTTCCGGACTTACCTGAGCAATAATGGGATCCGTATAACGGGGTTTCATAACGTATTGTCCGGCCACAAAACCCAGGCCAAGCAATAACACAACTCCAGCGGCCATTCGCCAGCTTTTTTCGATGAAGAAATGCATCCATGATCGGTTACCAGCGGCATTTCCTAACGGAATTACCTTCGCTTCTTTCTCCTCGGCATCCGGTAAAATCGCTTCTGGCAATCGCCGTTCGATATCCGCCCACAATCCCAGTGGCGGCTCGAAGGCATCAAATTCCTCCCGATTATCCCGAATAAAACGTTCGATACGATCTTTTTTCATGGGTATTTTTGGCCATTAGCCGTACATTAATTGCTAATAAAGTCTTTATAAGTGCGTCATCCGCTAACTTTAGGTTGAGAGCATTTCTACTAACTTGCGTTTGGCCCGCATGTACTGCGTCCGGGAGGTCGACTCAGAAATGCCCAGTACTTCGGCAATTTCCTCGTGATCGTAGCCTTCCAGCAGGTACAGACTCAGTACAGTTCTGAATCCATCGGGCAATCGCTGAATACCGACTCGTACGCGTTCTACTTCCCACTCCGTTTCATCTTGTATTAACGCTTCTTCGCCTACGTACTCGGCTTCTTCCACCTCCACCCACTGCACTTTTCGCTGGCGTAACTGATTAATAGCCCGGTTTACTACAATTTGTTTCAGCCAGGCTCCGAAGGTACTCGTCTGCCGGAAATCGTGAATTTTCTGAAAAGCATCCAGAAACGCTTCCTGCAGTACGTCCTCGGCTTCCCCCATGTGGTTGAGGATACGCATACATACGTTGAACATCGACTTCGAGTACAGCCGGTACAGCTCGTACTGAGCCTTACGGTCGCCCCGCTTGCAGGCTTCAACGAGTGAGTAATGACGGTCAAGGTACAACGTCTGTTCCAACGGTTTCAAAAAGACAGGTAGGTTACGGGTTTTTGAAATGAATTCTTCTCCCCCTCTACGTTCATGCCTTTCTACTCCCTTCCGTACACCAACGATTTCAACCGCTTCATGAATCAATTTCGTACCAAGGACAAGCTTGCTTTCTGAAATGTTGCACGCGACTTTTGGATTTTTGAAATTTATGCGATGAAATCCTTGTCAATCGATATGAAACCGGCTTCTTACTGGATCGAAAAGTATACCATGCAACCGCATCCCGAGGGCGGCTTCTTCCGGGAAATGTACCGTTCTGAGGAATGGGTATCGCAACCAGCCCTCCCCGCCCGGTTCTCAGGCAATCGAACGTTCAGTACGGCGATTTATTTCCTGCTGGAGAGTCATCACTTTTCGGCGTTGCACCGGATTCAGTCCGATGAGGTCTGGCATTTTTATGCGGGCGGACCGCTGGAAGTATTTGTATTTGACGAAACTGGACAACTGGAAATCATCCGCTTAGGTAACAACCCCGACGCGGGCGAGGTATTTCAGGCCGTCGTACCGGCGGGCCGCTGGTTTGCGTCCCGACCCGCCGCGGGTACTGCTTACGCTCTGGTGGGCTGCACGGTGGCTCCGGGTTTTGATTTTGCCGATTTTGAACTGGCAACGGCTGAAACGAACATCTCGACCCATCCGGAATATCAGGATCTCATTCAGTCACTCATTCGTTAGCTCGTACCTTTGTTGCATGGATACCGTTGCGGGCTCTTCGCTGATTTATTTGTTTCGATGGCTGGTGCTCAGTGCCCTGGTAGGTGGACTAGCGGGTTCGGCTTCGGCGTTTTTTCTGGTTGCATTGGATCTGGTTACGCTGTACCGTGAAAGTCACCGCTGGATTATTGCCTTTCTACCCCTCGGCGGGTTTTTAGTCGGAGCTATTTATCATTACTGGGGGCAGGACGTCGTTAAAGGGAATAATCAGTTGATCGAAGAATGGCAGAATCCCCGGAAAATCATTCCCTTCCGGATGGCTCCTTTTGTCCTACTCACGACCTTACTCACTCATTTGTTCGGCGGTTCAGCCGGACGCGAAGGCACGGCCGTACAAATGGGCGGAGCAATCGCCGATCAGTTTACCCGGCTGTTTCACCTGTCAGATTCCGACCGAAAAACGCTACTTGTAACGGGCATGAGTGCCGGGTTTGCGTCTGTTTTTGGCACACCGCTGGCTGGTACTCTTTTCGCACTGGAAGTTTTCATTCTGGGTCGTTTACGGTATGAAGCCCTTATTCCCAGCTTACTCGCTGCAGTACTGGCTGATCAAACCTGTCGCCTTTGGGGAGCGGCCCACACGCACTACGCCATTCCCTTCGTACCTGCATTAACCGTACTGATTTTGCTAAAAGTATTGCTCATTAGCATCGGCTTTGGACTAGCAAGTACGCTTTTTGCCGAATTAACACACTTCTGGAGTAAACAAGCCAAACGCTGGATTGCCTATTCGCCGCTGCGTCCCGTAGTGGGTGGAGCCATCATTGCCGTAGCGGTGTACCTTTCCGGAACGACCCGCTACATTGGGCTCGGCGTACCTACCATCGTGGCCTCCTTTCACGAACCGTCAGCCTGGTACGACTGGATACTGAAAACGCTTTCTACCACGTTTACCCTGGGCGTTGGCTTCAAAGGCGGCGAGGTTACGCCACTCTTTTTTGTAGGAGCTACGCTGGGCAATGCCCTGGCTCCGCTGGCCGATTTACCCCTGAGTCTACTCGCGGGTATGGGCTTTGTCGCTGTCTTCGCCGGAGCTTCCAACACGCCTTTAGCCAGTACGGTGATGGGCATCGAACTTTTTGGGTCCGAAGCCGCTGTATATCTGGCTCTGGCCTGCTTTATTGCCTATTTATTTTCGGGAAATTCGGGGATTTACGGCTCCCAGATTGTGGGTAGTCCCAAACACACTCGCTTTCTTTCGTTCAAAGGCAAAGCTTTACATCAAATCAAACCATGACTGCCGCATACCTGCCCCGCCCCATGAAATACGCTTTTGTTTTCCTCTGGTTAGGGGTTGCTCTTGCCGCGAACGCTCAACCTATGTCTCAGCAAGTATTCGATTCGCACGAAACATTCAAAGAAAAAGCCCTGACCGAACGCCGCTTTCGGCATCAGGATATTGTGCCTTTACTGGAAAAAGTGAAAACGCAGTTTGAAGTAACGGAAGCCGGAAAATCGACGGAAGGCCGTAGTCTTAATCTGGTTAAAATGGGTTCCGGTCCCACGAAAGTACTGCTCTGGTCACAAATGCACGGCGACGAGGCAACAGCGACGATGGCTATTTTCGATTTATTTCGGTTTTTCTCGGCTTCGAATGATTCCTTCGATACTTTCCGCAGGGAAATTCTGGAGAAAACGACGCTGTATTTCGTCCCCATGCTTAATCCCGATGGAGCGGAAGCCTGGACTCGCCGTACCGCTCTGGGTATCGACATGAACCGCGACGCCTTACGCCTGCAAACGCCCGAAGGACGTTTGCTGAAACAGTTACAGCAAACCCTGCAACCGGCATTCGCCTTCAACCTGCACGATCAGGAACCCCGATACTCCGCCGGGAAAACCAAAAATCTGGCTACGATTTCCTTTCTGGCTACGGCTTACAACGAAGCCCGTGAGATCAATCCGGTACGTCAGCGTTCGATGCAATTGATTGTTTCACTCAATCGTACCCTGCAGAATTTTATTCCGAATCAGGTGGGTCGTTTTTCGGATGAATTCGAGCCCCGTGCCTTTGGGGATAATATTCAGAAATGGGGTAGCTCCCTGATTTTGATTGAATCGGGTGGGTACGCCAACGACCCCGAAAAACAACAGATCCGACGACTGAATTACGTAGCCTTACTCAGCGGACTCCAGGCCATTGCTTCGGGTTCCTACGAGACCGAAGCCATTGAAGCCTACGAGGAAATTCCGGAGAATCGGCGTTCCATCTTTGACCTGATCATCCGGAATGTACGCGTTTTGAAAAAGGGTAAACTCGTATTAACTGACCTTGCCATCAATCGCCAGGAACTAGCGGTATTCAACCGTCCCGAAAAATGGTACATTCGGGGTACCGTCGAGGAATTCGGCGATTGTTCGGTCTTCTTTGGTACGCGGGAACTGGATGGTACGGATTTAGTCATTGATACCGATGTGAAGCTCGGGTCCAAAGCCGATTTTGTGTTGAAGTCGGCGGACGGAAAAATTAAATACCGCATTGAAAATGGACTGGTAAAATAGGGACCTTGGCTCCAGCGGCCTTCTTTCCTTCGAGTTCATCCGTATCTTTAGCCAGTTAATAGCCAACAGCTGCGTATGTTTCAAAGTACCGATCAGTATCACTTCATCGAAAGCGTCTTATTCGAAACGTTGGGCTTCCAGCCGGAAGTCAAAGAGTTTCAATTTATATACGGTGGTAATTTCAATCTGGCTGCCAAAGTCATCACCGCCGAAGGTTCCTATTTCATCAAATGGAACCAGGGCGATCATGAAGGAATGTTTGAATCCGAAGCCCGGAGTCTAAACCGGCTACGGGAAACGGGCATCCTGACAATTCCGACGGTACACGGCTACGGACAACGCAACGATGGGGCGTACCTGATGATGGACTTTCTGGAAACCAGTGCCCAGCGTCCGGATTACTGGGCGGACTTCGGACGAAAACTCGCTCAGTTGCACCACGTCAGCAATGATCGTCACGGCCTGGAATTTAACAACTACATTGGAGCCCTGCCCCAGAAAAATGACTGGATGGAATCGGGTATTAGCTTTTTTATCGAAAATCGGCTGAAAGTGCAGGCCGGACGGGCCTTGTACGAAGGAAAGCTTTCGAGCAAACTACACGATCAGTTTCTGAAATTCTGCGAAAAACTTCCGAACCTGATTCCCGATGAACCCGCTGCTCTATTGCACGGCGATTTGTGGAGCGGCAATGTGATGACGGGATCGGAAGGAGCCGTAGCCCTGGTCGATCCGGCCACGTACTTTGGTTTGCGTGAGGCCGAACTCGCTTTTACGACCATGTTTGGCGGCTTTGATACGAGTTTTTACACGAGCTATTACGAAGCTTTTCCAGTGGAACCAGGCTTTAACGAACGCATTCCGCTGTATAATCTGTATCCCTTGCTGGTACACGTCAACCTCTTCGCTGGGGGCTATTTAACGGCAGTGGAGCGAATTCTCCGGAAGTATTAATCTTCTGATTTCCCGATACGAAAAAGCGGATGTCCAGTAAGCTGAACATCCGCTTTTTCGTATACAATAGTCCATTTTAGTTCGTAGCCAGTATCTCAGCCAGCTTCTCCCCCAGGGCTTTTCCACGAATATTTTTCGCGATGATTTTGCCGTTCGGATCCAGCAGGAAGTTTTGCGGAATGGCCTGTACGCCGTAAAGTCGGGCCGCTTCGTTGTTCCAGAATTGAAGATCGGATACGTGCGTCCAGGTCAGATTATCTTTGTGAATGGCTTTCATCCAGGCCTCTTTCGCTCCGGGCTGATCCAGCGATACGCCCAGTACGGTAAAGTTTTTATCCTTATACTTCTGGTAATTGGCCACCACGTTTGGATTCTCCTGACGGCAGGGACCGCACCAGCTAGCCCAGAAGTCCAACAATACGTACTTGCCTTTAAAATCAGTCAGCGAAATCAGGCGTCCCGTGGTATCGGCCTGGGTGAAACCCGGAGCCATGGCTCCGATCGCCGTCGTTTTCAGTTTCGCCAGCGTTTCTGAATACTTCTTACCCGCCGGTGTACTTTTCACGGATTCATCCAGACTCGCGTACATGGGCTCTACTTCCGCGTATTCAGGTACTGATCCGCCGTAGGAACGCAAGGCATCCAGACTCACGACACTCTTTGGGTTTTCCTTGATGAACTTCGCGTAAATGGTTTTCTGTTCGCCCTGAATTTTCTCATACCGAGCATCCATGGCTTCGTCGAATTCCTTCGACTTGCGTTGTTCCGGTGTAGCCGCCTGATACTCCTTCATCATCTGGGCCATCTGCTCGTTGCTGCTTTTCAAGGCTACTTTCAGCTTTTCATTCGCCACGTTTAATGGCGTACCTTTTACGCTTGCGTTCAGGGCTGAATCGGGGCTTTGTACCATGATCGTACCCGGTTCCAGATACAGTGGTACAATGTGATTATTGTTCAGCCGCCGCATGCCCAATCCACGAGCGTCGATGGCAATCATGGCATTCTGCGGGGCTTCGAGTGAGCCTTTGAATTCAAAGGCTCCGTTGGTAATCTTAGCCGTATCGATTTGAGCCTTATCACCTTTCATATACCGTAAATACGCTTTAGCGGGAGCATTGAGCGTACCCATTTTTCCCTTTACGGTATAGGTTCCGCTTTGAGCCCAGGTCAGAGCCGGTGCAAGCATCAAAGCGACGATTAATGTTTTCTTCATAAGTAACTTGGTTGCGTTATGGTATAAAGGGTAGAATGAAACTAGTACTGGGTAAATATACGCAATTCCACAACGTCAGGTCGTTAGGTTAAACCTCAATTTCAATTATTATTGCTTATTACTGAAAGGATTCGGTAAAATTCCAGTTCCATTCAGGCTTTTCTTCTAGGGACTTCCTGCTCCATTTAAAGTCATTGGCATAAGACCTCTTGATCATGCGATTCTCTCTAGTTCTGCTTCTGGTTAGTCTGACGGCCGCTGCCCAGCAAAAAACGCCCGTTGATTACGTCAATCCACTCATTGGTTCGGCTCCCAGTACCACTGAATCAGCCCGTCGACACAGCGAAGCGGGCAGTGAACTGAAAGGCCAGATTGCTCCGGCCATTGGGCATCCGCACGGCATGACCAGCTGGACGCCGCAGACCCGTCGAACCGAAACCAAGTGCGTCGCTCCGTATTACTACACCGATTCGAAAATCAACGGATTTCGGGGTTCGCACTGGCTAAATGGCTCCTGTGTACAGGATTATGGAACGGTCACACTCATGCCCTTTTCGGGTACGCCCACGACCCAACCGGAATCTTCCTTTTCGCACGACCAGGAACGGGTAACGCCTTCGTACTACTCCGTCGTTTTGCCAGATTATCAGGTGAAAGCCCAACTGACGGCTACGCCCCGATCCGGGTTACTGGAGTTCCAGTTTCAAAAGGAAGAAAAGCATTTTGTACTCATTGAACCGAACAGCGACGAAGGGCAGGGCTTCGTGGAAATTCACCCCGAACGACGCGAAATTGTGGGGTACAACCCCGTTCATCGCATTTATCAGGGGGCGGGTCAGTCCGCGGGTATCAGTGGCTACTTCGTTATTCAGTTTGATACGCCTTTTGAAGACTATGGCACGTTCGAAGCCACTACGATCCATTTCAAACGCACGGTTGCTCAAGCCAAAGGAAATGCCGTGGGAGCGATCCTCGCTTTCCCTACCCAGGCGGGTACAACCGTACGGGTACGCGTGGGCACTTCTTTTACGGATCTGGACGGAGCCCGCCGGAATCTGGCTGCGGAAATTCCAAACTGGACTGTAGAACCCATTCGTAAAGCCTCCGAAGCAGCCTGGAACCGGGAGCTGGGGCGGGTTAGTCTCCAGGGTTCCGAAGCGGATCAGTCGCTTTTTTATACGGCTCTGTATCACACGAAATTAACGCCCCGGCTGTACTCCGACGTTGACGGTCGCTACCCTGGTTTTGCCAACGATACCACGATTCATACCGCGAAGGGTTTTGATTACTACTGTGACTTCAGTTTGTGGGATACCTTTCGGGCGGGCCTGCCCCTTCACGCCTTGCTCGAGCCCGAGCGATCCGCCAGTCTCATGCAGTCCTTTACGAAAATGGGCGAACAAGGCGGCTGGATGCCTATTTTCCCCTGCTGGAATCACTATACAGCGGCCATGATCGGCGATCATGTACTCTCGGCGGTGGCCGATGCGTACGTCAAGGGAATCCGGAATTTTGATGTCGAGACGGCCTATCGCTACCTGCGTAAAAACGCTTTTGAAGTGAATACGGATTCGAAAAGCTACGAAGCCGGACAAGGGCGGCGGGCTTTAAAAAGTTACCTGCAGTATCAGTACATTCCGCTAGAAGATTCGGTCTGGCAGGCTTTTCATAAACGCGAGCAAACGTCCCGTACCCTAGAGTACGCCTACGATGACTTCTGCCTGGCTCAACTCGCAAAAGCTTTACACCATACTGATGATTACAACCAATTAATGAATCGGGCTCAGAACTACCGAAACGTAATTGACCCCCAAACGGGATGGGCCCGGGGCCGGTACGCGGATGGTCGCTGGAGTGAGAAGTTTGACCCATTCGCTTTACGCGTCGGCTTTATTACGGAGGGTTCTCCCGCTCAGTATACCTGGTTTGTTCCGCAGGATGTGCAGGGTTTAGTACAGCAAGTGGGGGGCCGCGAACGCTTTGTGGCCAAACTTGATACGATGTTCGAGAAAGGCTACTACTGGCATGGCAATGAACCGGGTAATCATACCGCTTACCTCTACGCCTGGGCCGGGCAACCCTACAAAACGCAAAAATGGGTACGCCAGCTCATCCGGGAAGAATATGGTTTAGGGCCAGGTGGCTTGTCGGGTAATGAGGACGGCGGGCAAATGTCGGCCTGGCTGGCATTCAGTATGCTGGGTTTTTATCCGGTATGCCCCGGAAGACCGGAATACGTCTTGGGAAGCCCAAGCTTTAACCAGGCTTCCTTACATCTTTCCAACGGAAAAACTTTCACCATTAAAGCCCGGGGTAATTCCGCTAAGAACATCTATATCCAGAACGCGACGCTCAATGGCAAAGCGTTTACCAGAACATTCTTGACCCACAATCAGATCCTGGCGGGTGGAACGCTTGAATTAACGATGGGAGACCAACCAAACACCCGATGGGGCCAAGGACCTTCGGATCGCCCCAGCTCCCTTACCCCTAAATGACTGTAGTAGCGAAAACCTAGATGCACTCACTACTTTTAGTTAAATTAACTTAATTACTCAAGTAAAGATCAGGGATTTATAAGTATTTTTATTTACCTGCTCACTCTTATTTTTAGTAGTGAATTCCAACCCTCATATCTTTACTCAAATGGATTTAATTCAATTAGCACAAGCTCATCTAAACCCCTCTACGGTTGACAAAATCAGTGATTATCTGAACGAATCAACGCCTCACACCGCAGTTGGTTTAAACGCTGCCCTGCCCGTAATGCTAGGGGGGTTTTTAGAAAAATTAAATACTCCCGAAGGCTTAAACTCGCTTGCTGCTCTACTGAAGAAAGAAAATTCCGAGTCTGCGACACCTCAACCAGCGGCTTCCATTTCAACCGTATTGGACATCCAAAAACTGATTAGTCGAGGTTCGTCCCTGGTAGAGACCTTGTTTAATGGTCAAACTGGCAGTGTCATCAATCGACTTGCTTCCATTGCTGACATCAGTCATACGTCTTCCTCTTCGTTATTAAGCATTGCGGCTAGCGTATTAACGCACCTGATTGGTAAAGAAGATTCAACTCCTTCGGGATTGTTTCGCCTCTTAAGCAGTCAAAAGGAAAGTATTGTGACGGCTCTTCCAGCTGGTTTTGTTCACTTTTTTTCCTTTTCACAGCCTACTGATTTTGTTGCAGAAAAAAATTACAAACCCGTACCTGAAACAACGGGCAAAGGTGGAAATTCCTGGATACTCTGGCTTTTATTACTGGCAGCGATTATTGCCGGTATTTACTTTTTCAAAAGCTGCAGTACAGAGAAAAAACCAAATGCCTTGACGGAGACTCCACCTGAAAACGTAACTACTTTAGATACGATGGTCATTGTACACAAAAAACTTTCGACTGGTGTAGACCTGACCTTCGGAGAATCCAGCATTGAAAATCAACTCATCCAATTTATTGAAGATGAGGCCGTGAAGGTAGATAAAACAACCTGGTTCAATTTCAGAAAGCTGACGTTTAAAAGTGGCAGCAATGAAATTGATTCTACTTCCATGGAGGAAGTTCGAAACATCTACGAAATCATGCAGGCCTATCCGGAGGTACACCTGAAAATTGGAGGGTATACAGACAATACGGGGAGTGCTGAAACGAACCTTAAGCTTTCTCAGGAACGAGCTAGAAACGTACAAATCGCTTTGGAAAAAATGGGTGTTTCCTCCAGCCGTTTAGACGCAGAAGGATACGGCCAAGAGCACCCGATTGCCAGTAATGAAACGCAAGAAGGCCGTGACCAGAACCGACGTATTGCGGTTCGGGTTACCAGAAAGTAACGTTTGTTTTAATTCTTCAAGCGTCCTGTCCCAGTAAAAAGGACGCTTGAAGAATTAGATTCCTCTCACGGCATAGGCTACGTAATATTTGCGAACAATCTGACTCAATGCTTTTATGGTGGGCAAGTCGGAAGCTTCCGAAACATCTACTACGCCCCGATCTTTGGTAAGAATGCGGATCGGTTGTCGGCTCGCGAGATACGCTGAATTGGTAGTCTCACCCCGTACCACTAAATACGGCAGGTCAGCCTCAGTAACGCCCGGTAAGGCCAAAACCTGGGTTTGAAAAGTGTTAACCACCTCGTCGGAGGGTGGAGCATCGAAGAATCGAATTTTAAATAACCGTCGATTGAGTAACATGGTCGATAAATGAGCCAGTAAACGATCCGAATGTACGGTCCATTGCTTAATACAAGCCCATATGTCATAATCATCGAGTTGAGTAAAAGCCCGGATGTACTGTGGATGATTCTGAAAATCCGCCAGCGTAGGTTCGTTGGTAATGAACATTTCCAAAGCGGGCGTCGTATACACTGATTCTCCCGCATGTACCAGTTCACGAGCCCGTCGAATCAGTTGAATCAGCATGGTTTCAGCACAGATCGCTGTTTTATGCAAGTATACCTGCCAGTACATCAGACGACGGGCCGTTAGGAAATTTTCAATCGAATACACCCCTTTTTGCTCGATTACCAGCTGGTTATCTACTACATCCAGCAGCTTTACAATACGTTCCGAGCCAATGCTTCCTTCCGTTACTCCCGTAAAGAAACAATCGCGATTCAGGTAATCCAGCCGGTCAATGTCCAGCTGACTCGAAATCAGGTCATAAAAAAAGCGACGTTCGTATTGTCCCGAGAACATACGGATGGCTAAATCCAGGGCTCCGTTGAATTCCTTGTTTAACTCCTTCATAAGTAACAGCGAAATTCGTTCATGCGAAACATGGTGCAACAGCGTATGCTCTAATACGTGCGAAAAGGGACCATGCCCGATGTCGTGCAGCAGAATAGCGATTTGTACCGCTTCACATTCCTGCTCTGAAATCAGATGTCCTTTACTTTTGAGCGTACTGATCGCTTCGCCCATCAGGTGCATCGCACCCAGAGCATGATGAAAACGCGTATGTAAGGCTCCGGGATACACGTATTCCGCGATGCCTAGTTGCTTGATCCGGCGAAGGCGTTGGAAGTAGGGATGTTCAATCAGGTCAAAAATCAGGTGACCCGGAATGGTAATGAACCCGTATACGGGATCGTTGAGCACTTTCTTCTTATTCATGCAGCAGGGGAACGTACCTCGGTATAAACGAAAGTAGGAACGCATAAAAATACGTTCCTACCCATGTATGCCAAGTAAACCCTGGATTAATTGCTACCAGGACCGCCGCGACGTCCATCCCGCATGCGGTTGCGTTGTTCTTCACGCATTTTTTCGTACTGAGTCCACTGCTCGGTAGTTAAAATGGGTTTCAGTTTAGCTTCGTAATTTTCCTGTAATTCCTGCATTTTCTGACGATCCGGACGAGCTCCGTTAGCCCGCATTTCCTGCATCTGCTTCATGCGATCATCACTCAACGTTTTGACTTTAGCGGTCTGATCAGCAGAGAGGTTCAGTTGTTTGGTCAGTTGTTCCGTTTGCCTTTGGGCACGTTCCTCGGGCGAACGACCCATCTCGCCCTGAGCGAAGGTCAGCGTAGTAGCCAGCAATAAGGCTCCGAGGGAAAACACGAGTTTTTTCATGACTGTTTAGTTAACGTTCGGAGCCTTTGAAACAAAAAAGTCGGCTAAGGTTTAATGGTGCGTTGCAAAAAGCGTTAAAAAAGTGTAAACTTGCGGCTCATTTGGCGGTATTCCGCCAGATCGGGCCCTTAGCTCAGGGGTTAGAGCAGTTGACTCATAATCAATTGGTCGTAGGTTCGAAACCTACAGGGCCCACTATAGTACTGATTATCAATAGTATTAGTGGTTTTGGTGGCAAATCTAGTGGCAGAGGCCTAAGATTTGCCACTTTTTTTATGCCTCCTGCATTTCTGGCACCTCTCTATACTGTTCCATAAGTTCCAGCATCCGCCAAACGTAATCGGACCGATCGATAGGGAGCAACTGTACGAACCCTTCAGAACCGACTGCGAATGAAAGCGAAAGCTTAAGATCTTCATAGACTTGTGATGAAGACTGGACAGGAATAGATTGGTTGCTCATAAAAAGGCTAATTCAGTTACGTACACAACATATATGACTCAAATATATGTACATACCCTAATTAACAAAAGCGAATATGGACAATTAACATATATATTGCGTGCGTTTTTTATACAATATGCGAAATTTCAATGACAGAGCAGATTCCGGACTGGAAAAAAATCGTAGCGTTTCTTGAAGGCTCCAACCGGGTTAGCCTGGGCCGGGTAAGTTCGTACGTTATCTACTATACGGCTGGCTGGGGAGCAGCCATGAAAATCTGGTATGATGACCCGGTTTCGCACTATGTACTTGAATTCGTAGATACCGGAAATCCGGTTGCGGACCCGTGCTGGCAAAAACTTTTAACCAATCTGAAAAGCGAGAATATCCAGCCTAGCACGGATATTGAATATGATGAAGGCGAAGAAACCGGTTTTCAATTGTAATGGAAGAACTGTACGAATTATATAAGGCCCTGAAAAGTTACTCCTGTTTGGACTACTTCAGTTTCATCAATGACCGTCTGAGTTTTCAGTACCCAGGCATTGAAGTGAAGTTTACGATCGTTCGGTACGCAGATCTGTTTTTGGTGAAGGTGGACGGGAAGGAAATCTTTCACCATTCCGATCCACAAGAGATTGTGGATTTCATAATGATATGACACTCACTCTATCCTTATTGATTCTTACCTATTATTACTGATTCTTACCCATTATTACTGATTGTTGATATTATTTGATTTTGTTTTCTTTTGTTTTATCTTAGTTAATATTTGTTTTATACATACATTTGTGATGTAATTAAAAAAAGAACCCCACCAGGTTGCAGCCCAGTGAGGTATCTTTTTAAAGGTTTTCGTTATCATTCCAGTGGTGAATCACTGAAAATAAGTTAACAAAAAGCCTTATAATTGAGATTACTGTTGTAATCCTCGACTGATCTTTTTTATCTCTCTTCAGTCGATTTTCTTTTGGCTTTCCCATTTCGCAGATGGTTTGGCCAGGACACTAAAACGGCCCTTCTTATGATGGGCCGTTTTATTTTGGCTTCATCAAAATAGGGGAGGGCGCGTGTCTCCGTACGTATCCTTCATCCGCCGCCCTTTTAGCAGTCAAATATATACATCTTCTCGTGGTTTTCGCAATGGAAATGCTAAACAAATTTGTAAATTCAAAAACAGTTTTAAAATTTCCCGTCTATCCATTTAAAAACCAAAAAGTTACACAAATTAAAGTCATACCTCATAAGTGTAAATTTTAGGGATAAATCTTTTCTCCCTTCAAAATCAATCTTAATTTTTTATACAGATATATACAGATATGTAAAGATATATAAAGATACATCGCTAATTATCAAGTCTTTACTTTACATATTTCTCCAAATTATTCCAAATCACTCCATTTGCATCTCTATTACACTCGTTTTACATTACAATTACACGCATTGCGTGTATAGATTATATTACACGCAAATTAGCCGCAAATTACACGCAATTAACAAACATATTTCAGTCGCATTTCTGCAACATTAAGAGCATGATTAAGTATGTTTCATACTTGCACTATTACACCATTAATAGTCCACTAATAGTTAATGAGTCGTATCCTTCCGAGCTGAGTCCACCCGCAGAATGATGAGTGAGTCCGCTTTCTGCACCTTCACCAACTTCTTAGGGTCTTCCTCCTTGAGTACCGACACCAGTGCTTTGATCTCCGACTCCTTCCGGATCACCGTATCCTTTATCACGGTTTTCAGCGAATCAGTTTCCACCTCCTTGACTTGGAGCTGCACCTGTTGTTTCTCCAGTTTGTGATCCTGCCACGTCTTTTTGATACGCTCCCCGAAGATCACCGCCGCCAGCATCGCAAAAAATACGCCTACCACAAAGGCTACGTACCAGCCGAACCGTTTCCAAGTATCACGTATAAACACTTTACCGGCCCGCAGGAATGGATAGAAAATATAATCTCTCCAGTATTTCATGGCTTCTTTTGTTTTGATTTAGCCCAGGCTTCCCGAACATTGATGATAAATAGTAAAGGTCGATTTCGAAATTGGTGATGAGTTTGAAAAGCCCCCTGGCGATTTTTAGGCCTCCAAAACCGAGACCAGCGAAAATCCAGGGCTCTTTCTCGAATTCCAGGTACCGGGCAAGCGGTGGCGTTGCGTAGATGCCAATAAACACACCCATGGCCAGGTTAGCCAGACTGACGACGAAACCGATCACTACAGCAATGATTGCTTTCTGCCATTTCATGGATTTCAAAGCCTCGAGTCGTTGCCTAAAATCCGGGCCGATCGTGCCGATTGCCGCTCCGAAGCATACTCCTACCCACTGACTAAGCGTAAGACCAAATGATTCAATAAATTCTTTCATGGGGTAGAGTTGTTTGCGGCCTCTTCTTATTTACTTACCTGCCTATCAGCAGACCTATGGCCAGTCCGGTCAGTAGCGATACCCCAATACTGGGGGCAATGAAACGGCCATTTTTATCACGCTCTTTCTGTAACCTGACCCGGTCCGCTTCAGAAAGCTCGAACCGCTTTTTCCAGCCATCGACCTCGGTTTGCAGTTGCTGCTCGCGGGCGACGTAGCGAGCGGCCATCGTCTTTTGATTGCTTTCGTAGGTCGAAATCAGTACGTTTTTTATACTGATTTCTTTGGCCTGAGATTGAAGAGTTACCTCGTAGGCTGAATTCAAAGCTTTACAGTCCGTTAGCGAGTTTTGACTTGAGGCTGTCCAGGGTAGCGAGAGCAGCAGCAGTATGAGCAGTGGCTTCATTGGCTTGTTTTTGTAAGAGTTGAATTTTAACCTGATTGCTGTCGAGTACGACTTTCATCGAATCGACTGCTCGTTCCAGTTTGGGAGCAGTCACCGGCACGGCCTCGATGGCCTTATCCGTTTTCTCATCCTTCCGGTCCTGAGAGCAACTGCGGATGTTACCGATCGCTAGGATCAGTCCGTAGGCAAACAGTGCCCCGACCAGGGTTTTGCCCCACCACGGAGCCGATTTAAGGTGCTGCCAAAGCGTTCTCATGGCCTTAGGAATATTTTAACAGTTTTTTTAGGAATAATTTTAGGCGATTTCCGTAAAGTCGAGCTGCTTGCCCGGATCGAGCATGGCTTGATACGCAATTGCCTCCGCATCCGTGACAGCATATTTCTGCAGGACGTCGATGATCACTCGTTCCTTTGCCGCCAGGGCTTTCTGAATTTTCTGGAAAAGGGGGTCGAATGCCTTTCTGCTGTTACTAATCCAGTCGGCCCCTTTCCCGTCCCAGCTTCCAGGTAATAAGCACCCTTCCGTATCAGCACTGGAATTTCCGGAGTGAATCCGGATGCCGCTGAAGCCAGGTACTTCCAAAAGCAAAGGCAAATCCCGTTTAAACCGAGTGGAGCGGTTGACAATGATTTTGTACTGTCCTGCAGGAATCGCCGTTCTACCGTAAACCTTAATTCCGGCGATGACGGCTGGCGTCATTTCCTTTAAAAGATCCCGGTCGCGGTCTTCCAGGACGAAGCATTCAAACTTGCCGTTAACGTAGAGCTGGCTGATCGTTGCGGTCTGGTTTCGTACCTTCCGCTCCAGTCTTAAATAGAGCATATATATAAGGATAGAACCGGAGGATTTTTAGGCCCTCCGGTGGGTTAAATGTTTACCGTGAACGAGTGGACTTTCTGAGACTGAAGCGTCTTTGAAAACTGCTTCCCACCGTAGCGGATCAATACGGGTTGCGACTGGCCGTTAACGTGGAAAGGCTGACCGGCTACGGCTACCACCAGCAGCTCACCACTGCGAAACGCCCCCCGGATGTAGGGTTTCGGGTTAGTATGTTCCTGAAGTAGGTTTTGTCCGGGCCGGTCGTCCGTTTGCCAGGTATTGCCGCCGTCCAGACTATGCTCCAGCTTGATGTTGTAGACCGTAGACGAATGAATGAAACGGTTATACTGGTACGCCCGCCACTTGCCTGCTTCCATGTAATCCTGACTCGCTTTTCGGGGACGTCCGTCTGACCAGTTGTAGAGGCCTCCACCCCAGCGGTACGAACCCGTGACCATGCCCCAAACAGCTAAACTTTCTGAAATCCAGCCGCCTACCTCCGGCCAGTTGAGGCCTGAAATCCAGTTGCCTTCATTGTCATACTGACGCGGGCCTCCGTCGTCGCCGCCTTCGTAGACTCCCATCGCCCACTCGATGTTTGCAGGCTGGTGACCTGCCGGAATACTTTCAAAGTAGCCATCCGTCCAGCCGAGTTTTGCGACAATCGGGTGCAGTGACTTTTTCGCGTAGTCGGCGTGGTTCTGATACATTTTCCCCGCTCCGATCACGCTGGGTTCGTGGCTGGGATCCGTCCAAAAGAAGGACGGCACGTGGAAATAAGGGATCGTACCCTGAAACACCGTTACGCCTGCCTCCTTGAAAAGCCTGAACCGCTCAGCGGTCGAAATGTGGCCGAGTGGATTCGAAGCACTACCATCCCCTGCCCCTGACAAATTATTATGAGCCGAGGCGTAGGCCTGCACCCGGATGTTGGAATGACGGGAAAGCAGGTACTTGATAGCGTCCGCCTGAGCCTTCGTGCCGCCCCAGGTAAAGTACTGGGCGGATTCAAAGTCCACGTCCAGAATACCCGGATGATTGTCCCAGCCCAGCGTGTTTAAAAAGCCCACAATGAACCCCTCAAACCGCTCATTCAGGGCTTGTTGTGAGCTGGGCATGGCCTGACCCGGTGGCCAGATGTCGGCAATGGCATTGTCGTACATCATGCGGTAGAGGCCAATGCCCGCAGGTAAATTATAGGTAGCCAGGGCCTCGCGAAACTGGGCTTCGGTGATACCGCCCGGATTCCACTGGGCGTGATACTCACCGCCGCGTTCGGACCAGAGACGGGTCGGGTGTACAAAATTGTTCATGCCCCGCCTGACGTAATCGACCTGCGTATCCCAGGGCACGGCATCCGCCAGCATGTTAATGGCACCCGCGGGCAGCGAATACGTAGGTACAGAGGTTAGGGCAACGTTACTAAGTGGCTGAATTTCGGTAATACCTGTCTCCCCCCCACCGCCCCCTTGATTCTCCCCAGGTAAAGGATTATTAAACCAGCTTTTCAGATTGGAATCATCAATTTCAATGGAAATCAGCACGTTGGGATTCGCATCTTTGAGAGCCTTCCAGCCCGATTGTAAACGGTACTCAATGCTATTCCGCCAGTCGCCAGTCAAAAACAGGTCTTCAAAATTGTACTTGAAGGTGACCGTGTTACCATTGATCAAATCGTTTCCCTTGGAGGTGCCGATGGGTGTACTCAGATTGACGGCACCCGCCACGTGCGGCCAAAAATTCGCATCCTGCGGTGTAAAGGCCGATAAGCCCATTCCCACTGCATTAAGCTTTCTAACCACATCGATCAGGTGTTCGCTGGTGGATACCTGGAAATAGTAAAGACTGGGCGAGGGTTCCATGACCGGCATGGCACCTGCCCGGCGGGAAGCACTCGCGATTTGATGAATCCCCCAGATGTCTCCATCGAACTCAGTGATGTTATTGCTTTTCACGACAATAAACCGGGTCGAAATATCGGTTCTCAGTTTCCAGTGATACGCCTTCATCCCGTTCGCTTCGCCATTGATCAACGATCCGACATCAAACCAGAAAAGTTTGCTTCGTGTGATATTCAGGTTGTCGTAGATGTACTCCTGGATGTCGTTATTATAGGTAGCGTGCGTCCACATGCTCCACCACTGGAAAATTGCCTGCATCTTGCGGTTGGACCCCTCCCCATCGTTAATGAGCAGATTAGGGCCAAACGTGGACAAACTATAATTGGGTATACTCGTGCCTAGTTTGGCATTGAGCTGCTGGATGGTACCGAACCGGGCCTGTAAAAAGGCGATAAACGCATTGCGATTGATCTCCGAAAAGTCAGCTATAAAGGGACGCATCTCCCGCTGGGCATCATGGTAGCGAGCCGTCCAGTTATTTTCACCTGCTTCAGAGTTCCAGAACGAGATTCCATGGATGGTACCATCATTAATGGCCTTGCGGTACCTGCGGCAAAACTTCAGGGCGGCTTCCTTTTGGTAATTGAGTGCCCGGGTGGACGTGTACGAAGGGATTTTCGTCAGATAGGTTTCCTCGGTTCGCTGATCATGCCAGTTTCCATTTTCATCTCTCATAATGTCTTCATCCTTGTAAGAAAACGAAGGCGAGAGGATGTCTGAAAAACGCTGCGTACACAGTAGAATCCGAATCAGCGTACGCGTTTCGATACTGTTACCGGTCCGGTAGGTTTCATAAATAACCCGATCAATGGAGTTATCCATCTGGTCCTGCGTGAACGTTTGATTCGGCACCGTATGATCGTATTCCTCGTTCCAACGCTGGTGATTCCACTGGGCCTCGGTTCGGAAATAAACGTTCGCGTGAAAGTGGCCGGAATACATATTGAATCCGGGATATGCCCCCGCCACAAACTTCTGGATTTCAGACACCTGTTCGGCTGCACTGCCATAGTACATGCCTTTCAGCCGAATCTCTTTATTCATGAGACGATCCGTCACTGGGTCAATGCCGTCGTCATGAAACTCACCCTTGGCATCCGTAATCCTGTAGCGGAATCCAAACATGTCGTATTCAAATGCTTCTTCGACGTTGTTGCTATT